>PLLD01000320.1 GCA_003141205.1 Gemmatimonadota bacterium | reverse complement strand
CCCGTGAACTGCCCGGCCCAGTCGACCGGGAAGGGCTTGCCGGTCAGCGTGCGGATGAAGGTCATGTCCAGCGGATCCACGCGGAGCGCGATGTCGCGGATGGCGAGCATGGGCCGCCCCACGACGAAGGTCAGCGCGCCGCGGACGTGCGAATCCGTGGTGCGAATGTCGAGCCCGCTCAGAGCGTAGGCGGTGATGTGCGGATTGCGGTCGCTCTGCATGTCGAAGACGCCGTGCCCCCCTCCCGTGTGCGGCAGCGTCGGATACACCCATGCGATGTCCGCGAGGGAGACCGAATCGACCACGAAGTGGAGCGACGCGCTGAGCGGCCGGGCCTGTCCCCACCAGAGCTTCCCGCCACCCGACGCGATGGACCCGGGGAGCTCGAGATGCGGGAGATCGAGAAAGGCGGAGTCCCCGACGATGCGCGCCTGCCCGCGGACCGCGCGGAACCGGAACGGAGGGTCCGACTCGTCGGCATCGAAGTGCGTTATCCCAAATGCCACCCCCGCGCTATCCGGGTCCACGATCCGTACGTGAGGAGAGGCGAAATTGACGTGGTCCCACCGGAGGGTGCGCATGAGCCCCTCGGCCCACACGCTCACCCCTTCCCGGGCATCGTGCAACGCGAAAGTGATCTCGCTGTCGCGCTGCGCGCGTCGCGTCGAGTCATCGGGATCCCACGGCATGCTGTAGTGGACCGTGGCATCGTGCAGGGTCACCGTGTCGATGACGATGTAGTCGCCGAAGCCGCGGGTCGCTTCGCGCGGCAGCCGGCGCACCGTCGAGGGCAGGCGGTCGAGCGGCACGAGCGGGCGGGCGGGCGGGAACAGCCGCTGCAGGTTCCACACGCCGCTGCGGTGCCGGATGAGCTGCAGGACGGGGTGCTCCATCGTGACGTCCCGCAATGCGATCTTCCGGGCGATGATGTCGCGCGGATCGTACGTCGCCGTCACCCGGCCGGCGGCCACGAAGAGAAATCCGTCCGGGTCGCGAATCTCGATGGAGTCGACCGTCACCGTCGTCAGAAGGTTGCCGGACAACCGGCCGATGTAGACGCGCCCGTGGATCGCCCGGCGCAGCTCCCCTTCCACCAGTGCGCGGATCTTCTCCCTGCCAAACGCCGTCCGGGTGACCGCGATCGCGCCGCCGCCGACGAGTATCCCCAGGGCGAGGACCGCCGCCGCGCTCAGCGCGATGATCGTGCGCCGGCGTATCATAGCCGGCCCGTCATGGCCGGCCCGTCATGGCCGGCCCGTCATCGTGCGACCTCGCGTCACCCGGCTCCCCTCAGAACGCCTGACCGATGGAAAAGTTGAGGGTGAGCCGGCGGAAAAAGCCAGTCTGCGGCGCGGGCACATACGTCGCGGGGCAGGCGGGCGCGTTCGCTCCCTGCTCCTGCTGCCCCGGCAGGGTTCCCGGAGTGACGCAGAACAACGGCGCGACACCGCCGGCAAGCGGCGGGTTGTAGTACACCGGGCCGGGGCGAAGGTGACTGTGCGGATCGTACCCGACGTCGACCCGGATCGGCCCGACGGGGGAAAACACGCGCAGGCCGACTCCCGGTGTCCATTCGAGCTGCCCCACCGGCATCTGGATCCCGCCGCGACTCGTCGTCGTCCAGACCTGGCCGCCATCGTCGAAGAAGGTCCATTGCAACAGCCGGGGGAGAAACGGACTGTGCAGCCGGAACTCGATGTTCGCGACGATCGAGGAGTTGCCTCCTTCCGGGATCACGATCTGGCCCTGTGCCCGGTCCGGCTGGTAGTACGGAACGCCCCCGACCGTATCGACGGTGACGGCGTTGGGGAGGTAGGCGACCGGACCGAGCCCGTTCTGCGGGTAGCCGCGCACCGTCGTCGGGCCGCCGGCGTAGAGACGCTCTTCCGGCGGGATGAAGCGCGCCCCGTTGTCCCCGGGCACGCGGCTTCCGCCGAACACCGCCCCCACCCGAACGCGCGTGGCGACCACGCCGACATCCGCGAGGGGCACGTACCACGCCGCGTCCGCCGTCACCTTGTCGAATTCGAGCGCGGGGTCGGACCCGATCAGGCGCGACGCGTGGCGGAAGACGACCGTGGCCAGCGTGCCGCCGATCGGGTTGTCCGGATCGCCGCGCCGGCGATCCCACGCCGCGGCCAGGCTCACCACCGCCAGCCGGCGCTGTTGCTGGGCGCGGGCCTGATCCTCCTGCGAGCACAGGCTGAAGACGACGCAGAAGAAGGCGGCCTGGGCGTAGGTCGCCCCGTATTCCAGCTCGTACGACGGCGTCAGGGTGATCGTCGGCGTGACCCGGTCGGTCAGACTCGCGAGACCGCCGATCGGGGTCGACCGGACGAACGCATTGAACTCGGAGCGCTTGGCGCTATAGACCGTCAGGTGCGGATTGACGTGCAGTCCGAACAGCGTCCGCGACCCGATCCCGGCCGACACGCTGTAGTTGAGCGTGTCGCGATAGATGTCCTGCCGCGCCTGCGAGCAGAGGCCGGGCGCGAAATCGAATGGATGCGCGAGGCCGATCTTGGTCAGGAGCGCCGTGAGCTGGAGCTGATCGGTCTGGCCGAGGAAGTCCCGGTCGGTGTACTGCGCCTGCGTGCGGAAGCAGTCGAGCGTTCCCCACCCGACGCCGACCCGCGCCGAGTGCATGTACCCCTCGAGGACGCGGACGCCGATGTCGACGGTCGTGTCGGTGCCGCCGAGCTGGGTCCGGCGCGGCGGCGCGCCCGTGGTGTCGGCCAGGATGCCCACGTTGACGCGCTGGTAGTCCTGCGTCTGGTACAGCTCGCGCTGGGCGATGCCCAGATCGCGCAGCCGGTAGAGCGCACCTGAGTCGAGCTCCGAGATGCGGCGCACGACCGCATCCGAGATCTTCGGGCGGCCCGTCGGCGTGCGCGGGGTCGCCTGCACGATGATCCGGCCGATGCGCGCGCGCGGCCCCGGCACGGCGTCGAGCTCCACGTTGGCGACGTGGCGCACCGTGTCGGTCGTGTAACTCCGGAGGACATCGGCGAAGGGGTATCCGGTGTTCTCGAGGCGGAGGCGCAGCGTGTCGCGCGCGGCGTCGACGGCGTACTTGTCGAATCGCCCGCCGATGGACACGGGCAGATCCTTCGCCATGCGCCCCCGCGTCGCGGGGTCGATCTCGTCGAGCCCCCCGATCAGGAGGGCATCGATGCGCGTCGGGATCCCTTCGTGGACGCGAAAGAGGATGCCGGCGACGCCGGGACCGAGCGCGCGCTCCGCGGTGTCGACCGTGACGTCCGGAAAGCCGTGGTTCCGATAGAAGACGAAGAGGCGGAGCCGGTCGCGCGAGAACTCATCGCGGTCGAGACACCGCCGCGTCCCGAAGAGCCGGATCGTACGGCGGGTCCAGCTCGAAGGCGTGGTGACGATCGCGTTGGCGAGATCCTCGTACGAGAACGACCGGTTCCCCTCGAATTGGAGGCGGCGGACCTCGGTGCGTCCCGGCCCGCACGCGAGGTCCTGCCCGCGCGCGGCCGTCGCGGCGACGGCGGTCAGCGCAGCCGCGGCCAGGACGCGAGACAATCGGACGACGATGCCGTTACATCGCGTTGACGAGGACCGTGCCCGCGCCCTCGCGCTTCGCCCGTCGCTTGGCGTCGGCCGCCAGGGCGCCGAGGTGGCCGATGGACACCCAGTACTCCGGCCGGACGGTGACGATGGCGGCGGACATGCGGGCGATCGGGAACGACCGCACCGTGCCATCGCGGTCCACACCCGCAAAGGCCCCGCGCTCGACTGCCTCGAACCCGACGATGCGGCCGATGACGTCGCGGAAGCGTTGCGTCGTCTCGCGCATGACGGCCTCGGCGCGGTCGGGGCAGCTGATGATGAGGAAGTCATCTCCACCGACGTGCCCGACGAAGTCCGACCCATCACAATTCTCCCCGTCGGGATCGTCCCCGTCGGACGCGGGCTGCTCCCGCGCTCCGTCCGGTCCCGCCGCGCCCTGCGCCTCGACGGCGGCGGTGGCGTCGAGCATCGCGGACCCCAAGCCCCGGATCACCGCATCGGCCGCGGCAAAGCCGAACGTGTCGGCGAAGGGCTTGAAGTGGTCGATGTCCACGTAGCACACCGCAAAGGTGGCGCGGCGCCGGACGCGTTGCAGCATCTGGTCCTCGATCGTGCGCCCCCCGGGCAGGCCGCTGGTCGGGTTCCGGTCGGCCTCCCGCCGGACGAGCCGCAGCAACGCGGTCACGCGCGCGCGCAGCTCGCGTGGATCGAATGGCTTCGCCAGATAGTCATCGGCGCCCGCGTCGTAGCCGTCGACCTTGCGCTCGACCTGCGCCTCCGCCGTCAGCATGAGGACCGGGACGCGCGCGAGAAACGGGTTGGACTTGACCGTCCGGCACACTTCGAGCCCGTTGAGGCCGGGCATCATCACGTCGAGAATGAGGAGGTCGGGCTCGCGCGCCTGCACGGCGGCCAGCGCGGCCTCGCCGTCCTCGACGAGTCCGACCTCGTGACCCGAGGCCATGAGTACTGCGCGCACCATCTCGCGCATGTCCCGATGGTCGTCCGCGTAGACGATGTAGCTCACGAGCGTCGCATATGAGGGGAGACGCGGTCAAAACTCTCGCACGCGGCGGGCGCCGTCAACCAGCGCCGCGCGGCTGGACGCCTCACCGGTGCAGCAGGCGGGCCCACATCGAGCGGTGCGCGCGCCCCGCGGGCGGCGGAATCGCGATGCGCTTGGCCGACCGCCGCAGGTTGGAGAACGACGTGCGCTCGACGCGCCCCGTCTGCGACTGGAACGTCGTCGGGAACACCCGCGCGAGGTGGCGCTGCAGCATCTCCGGCGAGCCCGGCTGGAGCTGCGCGACGCACCACCGGTCGAGGGTCTGCCCCATCGCCGCCGCCGTCGGGCGCCGGGCCGGGTCGGCCGCCAGCGCTNNCAGCGCCAGGGTGATGATCTGCTCGAGCTCCGGATCGATCCCCGGGATCCGGGCGCGGATGTCGGGGCGCGGCTGCACCGTCACCTCGTCGATCGCCAGCAGGGTGATGTCCTCGGTGAACAGGGGCTCGAGGGCGAGCAGCTCGTACAGGACGAGCCCGGTCGAGAACACGTCGCTCCGCGCATCGACGGGCAGTCCAAGGATCTGCTCGGGACTCATGTAGTGCTTCTTCCCCATCAGCATCGGCTTCCCCTGCCCGGGGTCGGCCGAGGTCCGGGCCTGCGCGATGCCGAAGTCCGCCAGCTTGATGTGTCCATCCCAGCTCGCCATGACGTTGCCGGGCGAGACGTCCCGGTGGACGATATCGAGGCGCCGCCCATCGGGACCGGCGAAATTGTGCGCGAAGTCGAGGGCGCGGCAGACGCGGCTGACGATGTACGCCGCGAGGTGCGCGGGGATCGCCTCGCCGGTCTCCCAGTGGCGGTCGATGATGGACCGGAGCGTCGGGCCGACGATGAATTCCATGGCGATGAAGAAATCGCCGTTCACTTCGCCCAGCTGATAGATCTGCACGATGTTGCCGTGCATCAGATTGGCCGACAGCTTCGCCTCGTCGATGAACAGCTGCACCCACCGCCGCTGCGCCGCGTACTCCGGGTGGATGACCTTGAGGGCGATGCGCTTGGCGAACCCCTCCGGCCCGAGCTGCTCGGCCTCGTAGACCGTCGCCATGCCGCCGACGGCGATCTTGCGCACGAGCCGGAACGCGCCCGCGTACTGGAGGTAGGCGTTGCTCTCCGTCATGTTTCGCGGATGGACGGTCTTCGCACGCAGGAATTGCGCACACATGAATTACGCGACATCACGATCATCGGTGGCGGTCCCACGGGACTCTTTGCCATGTTCTATGCCGGGATGCGGGGCGCGACCGCCCGGATCGTCGATGCGCTTCCAGAGCTCGGGGGGCAGCTGACCGCACTGTACCCGGAGAAGTACATCTTTGACGTCGCCGGCTTCCCCAAGATCCTCTCCAAGGAGCTGGTCCGATCGCTGGTCGAGCAGGCGGCCCAATTCGAGCAGCCGTCATTCCTCCACCAACGCGTCCACTCCCTGGAGGAGGACGGCGGAGTCTTTACCGTCGTCACGGACACGGACCGCTTCCCATCGCGGGCGCTGCTCATCGCCGCGGGGATCGGCGCGTTCTCCCCGCGGCGGCTGCCCCAGCCCGCGGCCGAGCCCTGGTACGGGCGCGGGATCCACGAGACGGTCAGCGACCCCGAGCTGTTCCGCGACCGGCGCGTGGTCATCATCGGCGGCGGCGACACGGCGTTCGATTGGGCGACGCAGCTGGCCTCCCGCGCACGCTTCGTCACCCTCGCGCATCGCAGCGACCGGTATCGCGCCCACGCCGCCACCGTCCGGGCCTTCCACGCCGCAGTCGAAGCGGGACGGGCCGAGATCCTTCCCTTCCATGAGTTCTCCGGGGTCGCGCACGCTGTGCATGGCGACCTGAAGCCCAGCACCGGGCGCGTCCTCACCGGAGTTCTCCTGACCGACACGAAGACGAAGACGACCCGCGAGATTGCCGCCGACGCCGTCCTGCCGATGCTCGGCTACGTGAGCGACGTCGGCCCGCTGGCGGAGTGGGGCCTCACGATCGTGGACGACGCGATCGTCGTCTCCACGACGATGGGAACGGGGCGCCCCGGCGTATACGCCGCGGGGGACATCATCACGTATCCGGGGAAGCTGCCCCTGATCGCCACCGGATTCGGCGATGCCGCGATCGCCGTGAATCAGGCCGTGCACTGGATCTATCCGGAGCGCAAGATCGCTCCCGCCCACAGCTCCAACATGGCGCTCTTCGGCCAGTCCGAATGACGCCGCGGATCTACACGCGGACGGGGGACGAGGGGACGACGGGGCTGTTCGGCGGCGGCCGCGTGGGCAAGGACGATGCGCGCGTGGAGGCGTACGGCGAGGTCGATGAGCTGAATGCCGCGATCGGCGCCGCGATCGCGGCGGAACCGGTGCCGCGCATCGACGCGGTACTGACTCCGATTCAGCGCGACCTCTTCAGCCTCGGGGCTCTCCTCGCGACGCCCGACCGCGACGCGATGCAGGAGCAGCTGGCCAAGGCGCGCGTGGGCGCCGAGCGCATCGCGGAGCTCGAGGGCGCCATCGACGACGGCGAGCGCGAGCTGGAGCCGCTGCGGCGCTTCGTGCTCCCGGGCGGGACGCCCAAGTCCGCGGCGCTGCACGTGGCCCGTACCGTCTGCCGCCGAGCCGAGCGACGCGTCGTGCAGCTCGGGCGCAGCGTCGCGCTGCCGCCGCTCGTCGTCGTCTACCTCAATCGGCTCTCGGATCTGCTCTTCGTGCTGGCGCGCGTCGCCGTGCGGAGCGCGGGCGCCACCGAAGCGACGTGGTAGCCGGACTGACGCTCGGCGCGGGCGTGCTCGATCGCGCCGGATCGCTCGTCGAGGCGGCCGCGCCCGCGCATCGCTACGCCATCATCACGGACGATCGCGTGGGGCCGCTCTACGCGGAGCGCCTCGTCGCATCGTTCGCCCGCGCGGCGGGCGCGGCACGCTCCATCGAGGTGCTCACGATCCCGGCGGGCGAGACCGCCAAGACCCGCGCGACGTGGGCGGAGCTCACCGATACCCTGCTCGACCGGGGCGTCGGCCGGGACAGCACGGTGATCGCGCTCGGCGGAGGCGTCG
>PLLD01000055.1 GCA_003141205.1 Gemmatimonadota bacterium | reverse complement strand
CGCCCCCACCCAGTTTTCGACCTGCATCGACATCGGCGCCTTTACCCTCTTTCTGTGGGCGTTCCAGGAGCGCGAGAACATCTACCGGCTGCTCGAAAACTGGGTGGGGGCGCGCCTCACGACGTCGGCGACCCGCGTCGGCGGGATGGCCGCGGACATCCCGGTCGGCTGGATGGACCAGCTCGGGGTCTTCATCCGGCATTTCCCGAAGACCATGGACGAGATCGACCGGATGCTCACCCGGAACGGCATCTGGGTCGGCCGCACGGTCGGACTCGGCGTGATGACGGCCGAAGAGGCCGTGAACTACGGCTTGTCGGGACCGATGCTGCGCGCGTCGGGGGTCGCCTACGATGTGCGCAAGGATTTCCCGTATCTCGATTACGACACGTACGATTTCGATGTCCCGATCGGCACCCGCGGCGACGTATACGATCGATTCCTGGTCCGCATGGAGGAGCTGCGGCAGTCGGTGCGCATTCTGGAGCAGGCGGCCGCGCGGCTGCCTGACGGTCCGGTCAACATCGACGACCCGCGGGTCATCCTCCCGCCGAAATCCAAGGCGACCAGCGACATGGAGTCGATGATCCATCACTTCAAGCAGGTCATGGAAGGGCCGCGACCCCCGATCGGCGAGAGTTACGTCGCGGTAGAAAGCCCCAAGGGGGAGAAAGGCTACTATATGGTGTCGGACGGCACGGCGAAGCCCGTTCGCTGGCGCATTCGCCCGCCCTCGTTCGTGAATCTCTCCGCGATCCCGAAGATGGTCGAGGGGCATTTGCTCTCCGACGTGATCGCGATCAACGCCAGCATCGACATCGTCATGGGGGAGATCGACCGGTGAGCGTCCCACCACCTGGATCCCTGACTCAGCTGGAGCGCGCGGCCGCCTTCGACCCCGCACTGCCGGACGCGTACGAGCCGCTCTTCGTCGGGGAGCGGCGCGTCGCGCTCGACGAGGTGCTGACCCGCTATCCGACCCGGATGGCCGCGTTGCTGCCCGCCTTGTGGATGGTCCAGGAGGCGCGCGGCTGGGTGAGCGAGGCCGCGATGGCCGAGGTCGCGGAGGTCTTGCACGTGACCCCGGCGTACGTCAAAGGCGTCGTGACGTTCTACACGATGTACCACCAGCGCCCCGTCGGGCGGCATTTCGTGCAGGTGTGCACGACGTCGCCCTGCAACGTGTGCGGGGCGGAGGATGTCGTGCGCGCCTTTCTCACCCACACCGGGTCCGGCGAGATCGGGGCCACGTCGCCGGACGGCCGGTTCACGGTGATCGAGGTGGAGTGTCTGGGCGCGTGCGGCTTCGCGACGCCGATCATGATCGACGAAGACGTCATTGAGGGCGTGACGGCCGCGCAAGTGCCTGAGATCATCGCTCGCTACCCGTAACGCTCTCTTCCCCGAGCTTCCCTCATGGGCTATCCGCACCCCCCGCACCCGCGCGAGACCGTTCTGCTCTCGCAGTATTTCGGCGATCCGGAAGCGCGCTCGCTCGCCGGCTGGCGGCAGCGCGGCGGGTATCGCGCGCTCGAGCAGGCGCTCGCCATGGAGCCCACCGCGGTCACGACGATCGTGAAGGACTCGGGACTTCGCGGGCGCGGGGGCGCCGGCTTCCCGACCGGAACGAAGTGGTCGTTCATGAAGCCCGGCGACGGAAAGGCGCATTATCTCTGCTGCAACGCGGACGAATCGGAGCCCGGGACGTTCAAGGACCGCGAGATCATGCGGTGGACGCCGCACGCGCTCGTCGAGGGATGCGCGATCGCCGCCTACGCGATCGGGGCGGAGACGGTCTACATCTACATTCGCGGGGAGTTCACGGAGCCGCTCCAGCGGATGACCGAGGCGGTGCGCGAGGCGTACGCCGCCGGCCTCCTCGGCCCTGGCGCGATGGGTGGCAAGGCGCGGATCGACGTCCGCATCCACAAGGGAGCGGGCGCGTACATCTGCGGGGAAGAGACGGCGCTCATGAACTCGATCGAAGGGCGCCGAGGGAACCCGCGGATCAAGCCGCCCTTCCCGGCGACCGCCGGTCTCTTCGGCATGCCGACGACGATCAACAACGTCGAGACGCTGGCCGCCGTGCCCCACATCATCACGCAGGGCGCGGCCTGGTACAAGGCGATGTGCCTGTCGAGCCCGAAGAGCCCGGGCACGAAGCTCTTCTCCGTGTGCGGGAACGTGCGGCGACCCGGCAACTACGAGGTCGTGCTCGGCTTTCCCTTCGAGGAGTTTCTGTACGATCTCTGTGGCGGACCCCCCGCGGGACGAAAGTTCAAGGCCATCATTCCCGGCGGCGCGTCGGTGCCGATCCAGACGATGGACGAAGTGCGCGCGACGAAGATGGACTACGAAGGCTTCGTCGCGGGCGGCTCGATGCTGGGATCCGGCGGTGTCATCTGCATCGACGACGCGCAGTGCATGGTCAAGCAGATCGGGCGCCTCGCCCGCTTCTTCGCCCACGAGAGCTGTGCCCAGTGCACGCAATGCCGCGAGGGGACGTCCTGGACGACGAAGATCGTCGAGCGGATCGAGGCGGGGCAGGGAACGCCCGACGATCTCGATACGCTGCTCGAGATCGCGGACAACATGACGGGGAAGACGATCTGCGTGCTGAGCGACTCGTGTGCGGTCCCGGTGGTCTCGGGGATCCAGAAGTTCCGCGACGAGTTCGACGCGCATATTCAGGGGCACCGGTGCCCGTTCCGCGTCGCCGCCGCCGCCGCGTAGCCGCATGATCACTCTCACGATCGAGGGCCGGCAGGTCAGCGTCCCCGAAGGAACATCGATCCTCGAGGCGGGGAAGGCGGCCGGGATCCTGATCCCGCACTATTGCTACCATCCCGGCCTTCCGGTGGCCGGCGTCTGCCGCATGTGCCTGGTCGAAGTCGAGAAATCGCCGAAGCTCGCGCCGGCGTGCGCGACGGCGGCGGCGGACGGGCAGGTCGTGCACGTCCACTCCGAGTCGGCGCTCGAAGCGCGGCAGGGTGTGCTCGAGCTGCTGCTCATCAACCATCCGCTGGACTGCCCGGTCTGCGATCAGTCCGGCGAGTGCGAGCTGCAGGACTACACCTACGCGGAAGGGCGGCGGTCCACGCGCTATCGGGAGCCGAAGCGCGTCAATCCGGTCGAGGATTTCGGCGGCGACGTCGTGTACGTCCCGAACCGCTGCATCCTGTGCACCCGCTGCGTGCGGTTCATGGAGACGGTTGCCGAGGATCCGGTCCTCAACGTCAGCGATCGCGGGGATCACGCCCTCATCGGCAAGTTCGAAAACCAGGACCTGACGCACCCCTGGGCCGGCAACGTGGTCGAGCTCTGTCCGGTCGGGGCATTGCTGTCGAAGGACTTTCTGAACAAGGCCCGCTCCTGGGACATGGATCGGGCCGCGTCGGTCTGCCCGGGCTGCTCGCAAGGGTGCAACATCGTGATCGAGACGCGTGACAACGTGGTCGCGCGATTGCGCCCTCGGCCGAACGCGGACGTCAACCAGTATTTCATGTGCGATGAGGGGCGCCTCAATTACCGCTGGCTCAACCGGCGCGATCGCGTGGCGGAGCCGCTGGTCCGCCGCGGGGACGCGCTCATTCCGGTGGACTGGGAGATTGCGATCGACGCGGCGGCGCGGACCCTGACGGGGCGCCGGGTCACCGCGATCGTGTCGCCCGGGCTCTCGAATGAGGTCCTCTACCTCCTGCGCCGCGTGCTCGAGCGGTGTGGCGCGGAGAGCGAGGGCGTATTCGCCGTTCGGCAGGGTCCCGAAGCTCCGCTCCCCGGCGTCCCGGACCTCGCCGTGCGCGCGGACCGCGCGCCCAACGTGCAGGGCGCCGAGTTAATGGGCTTTCGCCGGACGGATGCTCCGCTCGATGCCGTCCGGTCCGGCGACGTATTGCTTCTGGCGGATGCGGATCTTTCCGCCGCGGGCGCGGCGGTCGTTTCGGGCGCGCTCGCCCGTGCTGCCGACATCATCGTCATCGGAACGACCGTTCCGGCGTGGGCCGCCGGGGCCGGCGCGGCGCTCCCCCTCGCCAACATGGCGGAGGACGAGGGGACGTTCACGAATCTGCGCGGCCGGGTGCAGCGGTACCGGCAGGCCAAGTCGCCCCCGGCGCTCGCACGCCCGGGCTGGTCCGTGCTCGCCGATCTGCTCGTCGCGCTGGGGGATCCGATCGTGGTCTGGACGCCGGCCGAGGCGTTCAGCGCGCTGGCGCAGGCGCACCCGGCGTTCGCCGGGATGACGTACGAGGGACTCGGCGCTACGGGAACCGTGGTGGCCGACGCGAGAGAGCCCCGTGCCGTGACCGCGGGGATCGGGGCATGATCGGTGGTGCGGCCCCCGTATGGGCGGCTCCCGTATGGGCGGTTCCCGTATGGGGCCTGGTGCAGTTGGCGGACCCGCAGCAGCCGCCCGGGCCGGCGGCGTTTTTCTCGTTCCTCGACGTCAGCCTCGTGTACACGGTGGTCAAGCTCCTCATCGTGTTCACCGTCTACATGGTCGGCGTCGCGCTGCTGACCCTGGCGGAGCGGAAGGTCTCCGCCTGGATCCAGGATCGGCTCGGTCCCAACCGGGTGCTCAAGGGGTGGGGACAGCCGCTCGCCGACGGCATCAAGAATTTCATGAAGGAAGAATCGCTGCCGGCCGCGGTGAACCGCCCGCTCTTCCTGCTCGCGCCCGCGATGGCATTCGTTCCGGCGCTGGTGACGTGGGCGGTGATCCCCTTTGGCGCGCCGCTGCCGCTCCCCTGGGGGCGCATGGACCTGGTGCTCGCCGACCTGCCGATCGGCTACCTGTTCATCGTCGCGCTCTCGTCCCTTGGCGTATACGGGATCGTGCTCGCCGGATGGTCGTCCAACAACAAGTACGCCCTGCTCGGGGGTCTGCGCTCCAGCGCGCAGATGATCTCCTATGAGATCGCGCTCGGGATGTCGATCATTCCCGTGCTCATCCTCTCGGGGGATGTGACGCTCGGCACGATCGTCCAGCAGCAGGCACGCGGGGTGTGGAACGCTCTCTCGCTGAGCGTCGCCTGCCTGATCTTCCTGATCGCGGCCTTCGCGGAGACGAACCGGCTCCCGTTCGATCTGCCCGAAGCGGAATCGGAGCTCATCGCGGGCTATCACACCGAATACAGCGCGATGAAGTTCTCCCTCTTCTTCATCGCCGAATACGCGAACATGGTGACCGCGAGCGCGCTCATCGTGACGCTGTTCTTCGGAGGGTGGACGGTCCCATTCTGGGCCGCCGTCAATCAGCCACCGTGGGCGTGGTGGAAGACCGTGATCACGCTCGGTGCGTTCCTCGCGAAGGTGCTCTTCTTCCTGTTCTTCTATATGTGGATCCGCTGGACCCTCCCGCGGTTCCGGTACGATCAGCTGATGTCGCTCGGCTGGAAGGTGCTGCTGCCGACGGCGCTCGCGTACATCGTCATCGTCGCCGGTGCGACGCTGGGCCTCGACGCACTGGGTGTCCGGCGCGGCGTCGGATATGGGTTGTGTCTCTTCGGCCTGAACGTGGTCCTGCTGCTCATCGTGTTCTTCCTGGTCGACCGCGGGCGGATCGTGAGCCCGGCGAGCGCCCGCGTGCGCTCGGCCGAGCTGACGCGGTTGCGGGCCGTCCGCGCGCGGTCGGCGCTGGCGGCGGGGACGGGCGAGTGAATCCGAACAAGCGAGGCGTGCCGTGCCGATCGGTGTGAAGGTTCTGGAGCGGCCCATCGAGGACGTGAGCTACGTGCGGGCGACGCTGACAGGGATGGGGCTCACGCTGCGGCACCTCGTCAATCCGCATAAGGTGACGGTACAGTATCCCGAGCAGCGCGAGCAGCTCTCGCCGCGCTGGCGCGGGACGCACCGGATGCTCACGACCGACGACGGCAAGTCCAAGTGCGTGGCCTGCGGCCTGTGTCCGACGGTGTGCCCGGCGAATTGCATCAAGCTCGTGCCCGGAGAGGACGCGCAGGGCAATCGGTATCCGCTCGTATTCGAGATCGACGAATTCCGATGCATCTTCTGCGGCTATTGCCAGGAGGTCTGCCCGGAGGAAGCGATCCACGTGGGGCGGCATTACGAGAACTCGGAGTACAGTCGCGACGGGTTCGTGTACGATCTCGAGCGTCTCATGGCCCAAACCCACCCGGTGTGCGAGATGTGGGATCCGGCCGACCCGCGCGGCGAATAACCGGCTCTCCCGCTTCCCCCGACACGGACGATCTCACCGCGTGTACCCGCTCTTCTATAGCTTCTGCTTCTACCTGTTCGGCCTGATCGCCATCGCGTCCGCGCTCGCGTTCGTCACGCGGCGCAGTCCGGTCGCGGCGGCGCTGTGGCTGGTCAACGTGTTGTTCTGCCTGGCGGCGCTGTACGTCATGCTGGACGCGCCCTTCATCGCGGCCGTGCAGGTCCTGGTGTACGCCGGCGCGATCATGGTCGTGTTCCTGTTCGTCGTGATGCTGCTCAACTTGGGGCTCCCCGGCGAGCTGGCGGATGCGCGCGGGCTCCTGGCCAAGATTCTTGCCGGGCTGGCGGGCATCGTCCTGCTGGCCAAGATCATGTCGTCGCGCACCGCCGTTCCGATCGAGTCCCTCATGCTGCGCCCCGATTCGCTCGCGACGGTGGCCCGCATTCAGGGAGCCGTCGCACCGGTCGCGCAGCCCCTGTTCACGGAGTACCTCATCGCATTCGAGGTGACGAGCATCCTGCTCCTCGTCGCCGCCGTCGGTGCGGTTCTCATCGGACGGCGCCGCGCCGCCGCGGTGGAGGGTGTCGGTGCTGGCTGAGTCGATCGCGCTGTCCGCGCTGCTGTTTGTGATCGGCGTCGTGGGTGTCCTCACGCGCCGGAACGCGATCATCGTCTTCATGTGCGTCGAGCTGATGCTCAACGCCGTCAACCTGACCTTCATCGCGTTCGGGCGCGTTTACGGCTACGGCGCGCAGGCGATCGTGATCTTCGTCATGACCGTCGCCGCGGCCGAAGCCGCCGTGGGGCTCGCCATCGTGATCGCGATCTTCCGGCACCGGCAGACGGTCGATCTGGATTCGATCAACCTCCTGAAGGGCTGATGATCGCACCGGCGTTGCAGGCCGCGGCACTGGCCGCCGCTCCGCATCCCTTGAGCGGCACCGCCGCCGACTGGGTGTGGGCCCTCCCGCTCTTTCCGCTCGCGGGGTTCCTCGTGAACGCCGCCCTGGCGGTCGTCGCCGTGGCGCGCCCCGGCCCCGCGGACCCGTCGGCCGATCGGCACTCCGCGCCCGACGCGACCGCGGCGGGGGAGGATGTGGCGGGACACGGGCCGGGGGCCGGGGATGCCGATGCGCCCCCGCCGGCGCGGCATCGATTCGCGAGCGTCGTCAGCCTCGTCGGGCCTCTGGCGGTCGGCCTCGCGTTCGCGCTCGCGTGCGCGATCTTCGCCGCGATGGCCCGGGTGCACCCCACGACGCCGTTCGTTCAGACCTACTTCCACTGGATTCCGGCGGGCGATCTGCAGGTCAACGCCGCGTTCCAGCTCGATCAGCTCTCGCTGACCCTCGTCCTCGTCATCACGGGCGTCGGAGCGCTGATCCACCTCTTCAGCGTCGCCTACATGGGCGACGATCCGGGCTACGCGCGCTACTTCGCCTACCTCAACCTCTTCGTCTTCTTCATGCTCGTGCTCGTCCTCGGCGCGAGCTATCCGGTGATGTTCGTCGGGTGGGAAGGGGTCGGACTCTGCTCCTACCTGCTGATCGGGTTCTGGTACGCGGACCGCGCCAACGCCGATGCCGGGAAGAAGGCGTTCATCGTCAATCGCATCGGGGATTTCGGTTTCCTCATCGCGATGTTTCTCCTCTTCGTGCAGCTCGGCACGCTGGACTACACCGGTGTGCTGGCGGCGGCGCCGGGCGGACTCGAGGCGGGCGGTCCCGTCGTCACGGTCATTTGCCTGTTCCTGTTGCTGGGGTGCGCCGGGAAGAGCGCGCAGATCCCCCTGTACGTCTGGTTGCCCGACGCCATGGCCGGCCCGACACCGGTGTCGGCGCTCATCCACGCGGCGACGATGGTGACGGCCGGGGTGTACCTCGTCGTGCGCAGCGGACTGCTCTTCGCGATGGCGCCCGCCGCGAGTCTCACCGTCGCGGTGATGGGCGCCGTGACCGCGCTGTTCGCCGCCACGATCGGCCTCAAGCAGTGGGACATCAAGAAGGTCCTGGCGTATTCGACGATCTCGCAGCTGGGATTCATGTTCATGGCGGTGGGCGCGGGGGCCTACGTCGCGGGGATCTTTCACCTCGTCACGCACGCCTTCTTCAAGGCGCTTCTCTTCCTGGGCGCCGGCTCGGTGATCCACGCGATGCACGCGGCCTACCATGCGACGCACTCGCACGAGGATGCCCAGGACATGCGCAACATGGGGGGCCTGCGCGCCCGCATGCCGGTGACGTGGATCCTGATGTGGATCGCGACGCTCGCGATCGCCGGCGTCCCGCTGTTCGCGGGATTCTTCTCCAAGGATGAGATCCTCGGGACGATCTTCGACCGCGCCGGCGGATCCATTCTTCGCGACGCGCACTGGCTCGGCATTCCGGGCGGCGTCGTGCTCTACGCGATCTACGGCATGGGACTCGTGGCCGCGTTCCTCACGGCCGTCTACATGACGCGTCTCATGCTGTACACCTTTCACGGCCAGAACCGGACCGGCGAGGCCGCGCGCCCGCACCTGCACGAGGCGCCGTGGCTGATGACCGGACCGCTCCTGGTGCTCGGTGCCCTGAGCGCGGTCGGTGGCTTTCTCAACACGCCCGCCTTTCTCCCGATCGGTCCCGCGGAAACGCTCGCTCGGTGGCTGGACCCCGTCGTCGGTCCGGCCACGGCGCTGATCGCCGCGGGCGCGCCGGGCGACGCGGACCCCCGCCGCGGTCTTCTCCTCAGTCTCATCGCCGCCGCGGTGGCCGCGACCGGGATCGTCGTTGCCGTCGTCCGCCTGGGCCGCTCGGCTCCGGTGCGCGCGGGCGCGGCGCCCGAGACGGGGATCGAGAGCGTGCTGGCCCACCGGTACTACGTGGATGAGGCCTACGATCGCGGGATCGTGCGCCCGCTGCTTGCCTTCTCGAACCGCGTGCTCTGGCAGGGCGTCGATGGCCTGATCGACGGCCTCGTGACGCTGGGGGCGCGCGTCTGGGTCTGGTTCGGGGGCATTGGCTCCGCATTGCAAACCGGACGCGTTGGCACCTACGCCTGGGCGCTCGTCGTCGGCGCGCTCGTCGTGCTCGCCATCACGATCCGATAGGAGCGCCCGGGCATGCGAGAGATGCTGTTGGCGATGGGCTACGACCGGTGGGTGCTGCCGGCGTTGCTGCTCATCCCGCTGGCCGCCGCGGCGATCATCCTGCTGCTCCCGGGGGACGCTGAGCGGCGCTGGCACTCCGCCCGTGCCGTCGCGCTGGCGGCCTTCACGGTCGAGTTCCTGGTCTCGGTCGGGCTCTGGTGGTCCTTCGATCCCGCGACTCCCGGGTGGCAGGCGGCCGTTCACATGCCGTGGATTCCGTCGTGGGGCATCAGCTTCTCGGTCGGGATCGATGGGATCTCGCTCGTGCTGATCCTCCTCACGACGCTCACCATGCCGCTCACGGTGCTCGGGAGCTGGACCAGCGTCCGCACGCGCGCGCCGGCTTTCTACACGCTGATGCTCATCCTCACGACGGGGATGCTCGGCGTGTTCATGGCGCTGGATCTCTTCCTGTTCTACATCATGTGGGAGCTCATGCTCGTGCCGATGTATTTCATCATCGGCATCTGGGGCGGGGAGCGGCGGATCTACGCGTCCGTGAAGTTCTTCATCTACACGATGCTGGGCTCGTTGCTCATGCTCGTGGCGATCCTGTACGTCGGCTTCCACGTCGGCAATCCCGCCGCACCCCCCGGCTTCGGCTACGACGATCTCCTGACGCGTCTCAGCGTCACTCCGGTCGCCGCGCGCTGGCTGTTCGGTGCGTTCTTCCTGGCGTTCGCGATCAAGGTGCCGATGTTCCCGTTCCACACCTGGCTGCCCGACGCGCACGTGGAGGCGCCGACGGCGGGGTCGGTGGTTCTGGCCGGGATCATGCTCAAGATGGGGACCTTCGGGTTCCTGCGATTCGCCCTGCCGCTCTTTCCGCAGGCCGCGCTCGACCCGACGATCCGCGCCATCGTGCTCACGCTCGCCGTCGTCGGCATCCTGTACGGCGCGCTCGTTGCGCTCGTGCAGCCCGACTTCAAGAAGCTGGTGGCCTATTCCTCCGTGAGCCACCTCGGGTTCGTGATGCTCGGGATCTTCGCGCTCACCCTGCAGAGCGTGCAGGGGGCGATCCTCGTGATGATCAATCACGGGATCTCGACCGGCGCGCTGTTCCTCCTGGTGGGGATGCTGTACGAGCGCCGCCACAGCAGGCTGATCGCCGCGTATGGGGGGATCGCCCGCGTCGTGCCGCTCTTTGCGGCGCTGCTCACGATCGTCTCGCTGTCCAGCATCGGGCTGCCGGGCACCAACGGGTTCGTGGGGGAGTTTCTGGTGCTGCTCGGATCCTTCCGGACCGAGCCGTGGTTCGCCTTTGCCGCGACGATCGGCCTGATCCTCGCCGCCGCCTACCTGCTGTGGGCGATTCAGCGCATCCTGTTCGAGCGGCTGGATAAGCCCGAGAACGCCGGCCTGCGCGATCTCAACTGGCGCGAGCTCGGTCTGCTCGCCCCCCTCATCGCCTGCATCATCTGGCTCGGCGTGTATCCGGCCCCCGTGCTGCGCCGGACCGAGCCGGCCGCTGCGCGCTTCGTGCATCTGGTCGAGCACGGCTACGAGAGCGCGCATCCGGCGCCCCCGCGCACGCCGATCATTCAACCGCCCAAGGCCCGGGGACGCTAGACGTGCTCCTCCTGCAAAGCGCCCTCGTGCAAAGCGCCCTCGTGCAAGCCGCCCTCGGCGCTCTCCCGGCCGCGCGTCCGACCTGGAACCTCGCTCTGCCCGGTCAGCTGCTGGGCGCGCTGGGACCCGACCTCCTGCTCGCGGGGGGAGCGGTCCTGCTCCTGCTCGTCGCGGTCGCGCGACCGGAATCGGACCGCCACCAGCGCGCGGTCGGGTGGGCGAGTCTCGGGCTCGTGGGACTCACGATCGTGGCCGTCGTTGCGTACGCCAGCCGGGGCGCGCTGGCGACCGAAGGTCCGATCGCTGTCGACACCTTTCGCTGGGCGGTCGACATCGTCGTCCTGATCGGGACGGGCTGCACGATCGCGCTCTCGATGGAGTCGAATCCGCTCGATGGGATCCTGACGGCGGAGTCGCACGTCCTGGTCCTCTTCTCGGCGGCCGGCATGCTCCTGCTCGCCGCCGCGCGCGATCTCATCCTCGTCTTTCTCGGCATCGAGCTCATGTCGGTCGCGGTGTACATCCTGTCCGGGCTCGACCGCCGGAGCGAGCGATCGGCCGAGGCCGCCCTGAAATACTTCCTTCTCGGCGCGTTCTCCACCGGCTTTCTGTTGTACGGCATCGCGCTCGTCTACGGCGCGACGGGATCGACCAATCTCGCGACGATCGGCGAGCACGTCGCGCGCTATTCCCTCATGTACAATCCGATGCTCGTCGCGGGAGTCGCGCTGCTGCTCATCGGATTCTCGTTCAAGGTGGCGGCGGTTCCGTTCCACATGTGGGCGCCCGACGTCTATGAAGGGGCGCCCACGCCCATCACCGCGTTCATGGCCGCGGCGGTCAAGGTCGCGGCCTTTGCCGCATTCCTGCGCATCTGGCTTGACGCATTCCCGACGGTCGCCTACCAGTGGCACAATGCGATCTGGCTGCTCGCCGTTCTGACGATGCTCGTCGGTAACGTCGTGGCGCTGCGGCAGCGCAATCTCAAGCGGATGCTCGCGTATTCGAGCATCGCGCACGCGGGCTATCTGCTCGTGACGGTCGTCGTCGCCAATTCACTCGGCGCCTCGGCGTTTCTCTTCTATCTCGTTGCGTACACGCTGGCGACGATGGGCGCGTTCGCGGTCGTGATAGCGCTCGGCGAGCCGGGCGAGCGGAATCAGGAGATCGCGGACTATGCGGGGCTGTGGACCGTCGAGCCGTGGCTCGCTGCGGCGATGGCCGTGTTCATGATGGCGCTGCTCGGGTTCCCTATCGCCGGCGGCATGGGCTTCTTCGCCAAGTGGTACGTGATCGACGCGGCGATCCATGCGCCCCATCCGCAGACGGTCCTCGCTGTGATCCTCGTGCTCGCGAGCGTCATCTCCTGCGGCTATTACCTCGGCGTCGTGCTCACGATGTTCATGAAGCCACGCCCGGCGAATGCGCCGGCCGTGCGCCCCGTGCCAACCGGTACCTTTCTCGTGATCTATCTGTCCGCGTTCACACTGTTGCTCTTCGGTGTGCTGCCCAACGGATTCGTGCAGCTCGCGCACGACAGCGTCCCAATTAGTATGGTAGGTGCACCGGCGAGAGCTCCGGTGGCATCCGCGGCCAGTCGATGATCACCCGAGGCCGCCCACGCGGCCTCGCATCGTATCGAGGAACGAGATGACGCTCAGCAGGGAAATCTTTCGTCAATATGATGTGCGCGGCATCATCGGCCGCGATCTCACCGCGGACACGGCGTACGCGCTCGGCCGCGCGTATGCAGCCTACCTGAAGAACAAGAACGTCTCGGGCTCCGTCGCGATCGGCCGCGACAACAGGCCGAGCGGTGGCGAGCTGCGCGACGCGCTCGTGCGCGGGCTCACGGAGTGCGGGTTCAACGTCGTCGACATTGGACAGGTGCCGACGCCGCTGCTCTACTGGGCGCTGAATCACCTCGACGTGGTCGGCGGCATACAGGTGACCGGCTCGCACAACCCGCCGGAGTACAACGGCTTCAAGCTCTCGCTCGGCACCGAGTCGATTCACGGCGACGAGATTCAGGAGCTGTACAAGCTCGCCGTCGCCGGAACGTTTCCCTCGGGGAAGGGCACCGTGCGCACGCAGGCGATCATCGACAGCTACGTCGAGGACATCGTCGCGCGCACGGGGAAGTTGAAGCGCCGGCTCAAGGTCGTCGTCGATTGCGGCAACGGCGTCGGCGCGCTCGTCGCACCGCAGCTCTTCGATCATCTCGATGTCGAATGGACCGGGCTCTTTTGCGAGAGCGATGGCACCTTCCCGAACCACCATCCGGATCCGACCGTCGTCGAGAACCTCCAGGATCTCATCAAGACCGTGCGCGAGAAGGGCGCCGACCTCGGCGTCGGCTTCGATGGCGATGCGGATCGCATTGGCGTCGTCGATGCCGATGGCAACATCATCTGGGGCGATCATGTGCTCATCCTCTACGCGCGCGATGTGCTCGAGCGCACGGGCCCGGGGCAGCCGATCGTCTTCGACGTGAAGTGCTCGCAGGCGCTCCCCGATGAGATCGTGAAGGCCAAGGGTGTTCCGGTCATGTGGAAGACGGGGCACTCGCTCATGAAAGACAAGATGCACGAGCTCCACGCGCCCGTCGGCGGCGAGATGTCGGGGCACATGTTCTTCACGGAGGGCTTCTACGGTCACGACGACGCGCTCTACGGCGCGGCGCGGCTGATTCGCATCGTCGCGGCATCGGGGAAGTCGCTGTCGGCGATGCTCGCCGACGTCCCGAAGTTCGTTTCGACGCCCGAGCTGCGCGTCGATGTCGACGAGGCGCGCAAGTTCAAGATCGTGAGCGACGCGATCGTGCACTTCCGCAAGACGCACGAGGTCATCGATGTCGACGGCGCGCGCGTGCTCTTCGGCGACGGCTGGGGACTCATTCGCGCGTCGAATACGCAGCCCGTGCTCGTGACGCGCTACGAGGCGCGCAGTGAAGCGCGGCTCGCGGCGATTCGCGGCGAAATGGAGCAGTGGCTGCGCGCGCAGGGCGTGTCGCCCTAGTGTCGGCGCGCTAGTGTGAGCATTCCCATCCGCTGGCGCCGCTGGCCCGTCATCGCGCTCGCGGTCGTCGCGGCGCTGCTCGT
>PLLD01000137.1 GCA_003141205.1 Gemmatimonadota bacterium | reverse complement strand
GCTCGGGATGCTGAGCTGCCTCGGGCTCATGGCGAGTTTGCCGGGCAGCACGTGGATCCGGCTTATCGTCTGGATGGTGATCGGCCTGCTCGTGTACTTCGGGTATAGCCGATCCCACTCGAAGATCGGCGGGAAGCCGGCGATGGCCTCGCCGGTCGCGGGGGACTGACGATCGTGGGGTCCGCGGGGGAGCCCGTGGACGGGGCGGCCCCGCGACCTCCCCACGCGCCCGACCTGCTGCTGGTCCCGCGCGCCCGGGCGGCCGCGGTGCGGCGCTTGGCCGAGGAGCTGCTGCCGGGCCGCACCGTCGCGTTGTCGACGCATATCAGCGCCGATGGGGACGGGTGTGGCTCGGAGGCGGCATTTGCCCGCCTCCTGACGGCCGCGGGGCTGAAGCCGCGGATCGTGAACCCGACGCCGTGGCCCGGCGCCTTCGAGTTCGTGCGGGGGAGCGATGTCATCGATCGGAGCGCGGAGGGTCCCGCGGCGCTCGCGGACATCGATGTGCTCGTCGTGCTCGACATCAGCGATGTCCGCCGGCTGGGCGCGCTCACCGAGACGGTTCGGGCGCTCGATGTGCCGAAGCTCGTCATCGACCACCACCTGCCGGGGGAGGATCCGCCCGGGTCGCTCATCTTCTCGGACACGACGGCGTGCGCGACCGGAGAGCTCGTGTTCGATTTCGCGGTGACGATGGGGTGGCCGATCGGGCGCGCGGTCGCGATGGCGCTGTACACGGCGCTTCTCACGGACACCGGCGGCTTTCGCTTCAGCAACACCTCGCCCCGGTGCCACGCGATCGCGGGCTACCTGCTGACGCTCGGGGTGGAGCCGGAGGAGATGTATCGCAGCGTATACGCATCGGTCCCGGTCGGACGGCTCCAGATCCTGCGGGAGGCGCTCGCCACCATCGAGGTCGATACCGCGCACGCCATCGCATGGATCTCGCTGCCCGCCGGGGTGCTCGAGCGTTACGGGCTGACGTCCGAGGACATCGAAGGGATCGTCGAGCATCCGCGCTCGATCGTGGGCACCCGGCTGGCGCTGTTCTTCCGCGATCTGGGGCATGGGAAGGTCAAGGTCTCCTTCCGCAGCACGGGCGACGTCGACGTGAACCGCTTCGCGCGGCAGTTCGGGGGTGGGGGTCATGCCCGCGCGGCCGGCGCGCTGATCGCGGGCTCCTTTGATGCGGTGCGCGCGCAGGTGATCGCGGCGGCGCGCGACTACGTGGGACCCGCTACGACGGAGGGACGCAGGCCAGTAGCTTTCACGCCATGAGCGCGACGAAGCAGGCCCGGGTGGAGGAACGCATCCGGGGGGCGATCGACGGGCTCCGCCCGCTCCTGCCATTCGGCGGCTCTGCGGTCGAGTTGATCGCGTTCGACGGGGTGAATGGTGTGGCCCTGGTGCGCGTTGCGGGGGATTGCCCCGAGTGCGAGATGCCGGCCGTCGCACTCGTGCGGGGGATCGAGGCGCACCTGCGGCAGCGTGTGCCCGAGATTCGGGTGGTTAGAGTGGAGCCGGCCCGCGGTGGCTGAGCCGGGCGCGGGACCCCGGCCGGCCGGCACGCGTGCGTTGCCGGTCATGGAGCCGCCGCGTGCCGCGGCGCCGCGCCCGCCCGCGCCCACCCCCGTGACGTATCCTCGACTCGGCCGCATCATCGCGGTATCGAGTGGCAAGGGCGGGGTCGGGAAGTCGACGGTGGCCGCGAACCTGGCGATCGCGCTCGCGCGGGGCGGCGCCCGCGTGGGTCTCATGGATGCCGACATCTACGGTCCCAACCTCCCGCGCATGTTGGGGGTGAATGCGCCGCCGCCGGTGGTGAATGAGAAGATCATTCCGCACGAGGCGTACGGCGTGAAAGTCATCAGCCTCGGCTTCCTGATCGAGCGCGAACAGCCGGCGATCTGGCGCGGCCCGATCGTGATGAAGATCATCGTGCAGTTCCTGAAGGACGTGGCGTGGGGCGACCTGGATTATTTCGTGGTCGACATGCCCCCGGGGACGGGGGACGCGCAGCTGTCGCTCGTCCAGGCGACGCACGTGACCGGCGCGATCATCGTTACGACGCCGCAGGAAGTCGCGACCGGGGATGCGCTCCGGGGGGTGAAGATGTTCGAGACGGTGCACGTGCCGGTGCTCGGGATCGTGGAGAACATGAGCCACTTCACCTGCCCGTCCTGCTCGCACGAGACTCCTTTGTTTGGGGAAGGGGGCGGCGCACGACTCGCGGCCGAAGTGGGGGTGCCGCTGCTCGCGCAGATCCCGCTGGATCCGCGCATCGTGGTCGGGGGGGATAGCGGGAAACCGGTCGTCGTCGCGTACCCCGATTCGGAAGCGGCCCGGGAGCTGACTGCGCTCGCTGAACGGGTAGTGGCCGCCGTCCGGGCATGACGGTGGCGGACGCCGACGTGGCGCTAGCGGGTGCTGCGGCGGGGTACGCGGACGGCGAGAAACGACGGTACGTGCGGCAGATCTTCTCCGAGATCGCGCCGCGGTATGACTTCCTGAATCATCTGCTCAGCTTCAACATCGATCGGGGCTGGCGTCGCCGAGCGCTCGAGGCGCTGGAGTGGCGGCGGTCTCCGCGTGGGACGTATCTGGATCTGTGCGCGGGCACGCTGGACGTGGCAGCCGAGCTAGCGCGCGACCCCGCGTTCGGGGGTCTCGTCGTCGGTGCCGATTTCGCGGAGCCGATGCTGCGGGCCGGCGCGGGGAAGGTGTCGACCGCGGCCGTCGTCCCGGTGCTGGCCGATGCGCTGGCGCTGCCGCTGGCGAGCGGCTCGGTGGCGGGCGCCGTCGTTGCATTTGGGATCCGCAACGTGGCGGACCTCGATGCCGCGCTGGCGGAGGTTCACCGTGTGCTCGTGCCCGGGGGTCGCTTCGTGATCCTCGAGTTTGCGACGCCGCGCTCATTCGTCGTTCGCTCGGTGTACCACGCGTACTTTCATCACGTGCTTCCCGCTATTGGGGGTGCGATCAGCCGGCAGCGGACCGCGTACCGGTACCTGCCCCGGAGCGTCGCCGCCTTCCCATCCGAGCCCGAGCTCGCCCGCCGCATGGCGCTCGCCGGCTTTGGCGGCGTCCGGTGGGATTCGTTGACCTTCGGCGTGGCGGCCGTACACGTGGGCACACGGTAAGGCGAGGGTAAGGACGCGTGGCGCTCGATACCATGGCGGAGTTCGCGGCCGCGCTCGAGCGTGCCGGCGAGCTCGTTCGTATCGCGCAGCCGGTTGCCGCGCGGTTGGAGCTGTGCGAGATCGCGGACCGGGTCATGAAGCAGCCCGGGGGTGGGCGCGCCCTGCTCTTCGAGCATGTCGTGCTGGACGACGGCACGCGCTCGGCGTATCCCGTGGCGATTAACCTGTTCGGATCGATGCGTCGGATGGCGATGGCGCTGGGCGTGCAGGACCTCGATGCGATCGGCGCGCGCATCACCGGTCTCCTCGATCTCGCCGTGCCGGACGGGGTACTCGCGAAGCTTGCGCTGCTGCCGCGGCTCATGGAGGTCGCGAAATTCCCGCCGCGTGTGCGGGGTGGGCGGCCCGTGTGCCAGGAGGTCGTCTGGCGCGGCGACGACATCAATCTCGCGCGGCTGCCGATCATTACCTGTTGGCCGGGGGATGGCGGACCGTACATCACGCTGCCTATGGTGATCTCGCGCGATCCGGTGCGCGGCATCCGGAACGTCGGGATGTATCGGGTCCAGGTCCTGGGTCCGCGCACCCTGGCGATGCATTGGCAGCGCCACAAGGTCGGCGCAGCGCACTGGCGCGCGATGGCCGAGCGCGGAGAGATGATGCCGGTCTGCATCGCGATCGGGGCCGATCCCGCCTCCGTGTACGCGGCGTCCGCGCCGTTGCCGCCGACGGTCGACGAGTTCTTCTTTGCGGGGTTCCTGCGCCAGTCTCCCGTCTCGCTCGCGCCCGCGGTGACGTGCGACCTGCAGGTGCCGGCGGATGCGGAGTTCGTAATCGAGGGGTACATCGACCCGCGCGAGCCGCTCGATGTACCCCTCGATTACGAACTCCGCATCCGCCGGCACCTGCAGGTCGCACGTCACCGAGGGGTA
>PLLD01000115.1 GCA_003141205.1 Gemmatimonadota bacterium | reverse complement strand
CCTCCGGCGGATCCATCACGACCTACAATACCTTCGTCGGCAAGGCGCCGTCGGCGGCGCGCGTGTACGGCTCGCTCGGGATGGGTATTAAGATTTAGTGTGACCCACTCGGACGGCGCATACATGCGCCGAGCGCTTCGCCTCGCCCATCGCGGGTGGGGACAGACGGCGCCGAACCCCATGGTCGGCGCCGTCGTCGTTCGCGATGGCGGCGTGGTGGGCGAGGGCTACCACGCACGTTTCGGCGCGGACCACGCCGAGGTCGTGGCGCTGCGGGCGGCGGGGGAAAGAGCCCGGGGCGCTACCCTCTATGTCACGCTCGAGCCGTGCGCCCACACAGGGAAAACGCCCCCGTGTGCCGACGCCGTGGTGGCGGCGGGGGTGGCGCGCGTCGTGATCGCGGCGGAGGATCCGAGCCCCGAGGCACGCGGAGGGGCGGCGCGGCTCCGCGCGGCCGGCGTCGCGACGACGGTCGGGCTCGAACGCGAGGCGGCGCGGGAGCTCAACGCCCCCTTCTTTCACGCGCTGGCGTCCGATCGGCCGTGGATCACGCTGAAGCTGGCGGTCTCGCTCGATGCCGCGGTGGCGGATGCGGGGCGGACGCGGGGATTCATCACGGGCCAGCGGTCGCGGCGGATGGTGCACGCGCTGCGCGCGGGGTCCGACGCCGTCGCCGTGGGCATCGGAACGGTCCTGGCGGACGACCCGATCCTCACCGCCCGGAGCACGGTGCGGCCCCGCGTCGCACCGCTGCGCGTGATCTTCGACCGGACGGCGCGGCTCCCACTCGGGACCCGGCTCGTCCAATCGGCCCGCGAGCTCCCGCTCGTGGTCCTGACGGAGAACCCGGACCCCGGGCGCGCGAGCGGTCTCGCGGCCGCGGGAGTGGACGTCGTCGTCACTGCAGGGCTGGCCGACGGGCTCCGGCAACTCCGGCAGCGCGGCGTGCGATCGCTGCTCGTCGAGGGCGGCCCGCGGATCGCGGGTGCGCTCCTGGCTGCGTCATTGGTGGACCGACTGGTTATCTTTCAGGCGCCGGTGGTGCTGGGCGCGGAGGCGGCGGACGCGTTCGCGTTCGCTCCCCCGGCGACGGTGAGCGACGCTCGCCGATTGCGGGTCGTCGAGCGCCGCGTCCTCGGTGATGATGCGATGACCACGTACGCGCTCGAGTGAGCGCTCGCGAGACGAGCCATGTTCACCGGTCTGATCGACGACATCGGCAGCATTGACGCGGTCGAGACGGCGCCCGCCGGACGGGAGTTCCGCATCACGTGCCGGTACCCGGACCTCGCGCCGGGGGAGAGCGTCGCTGTGCAGGGAGCCTGTCTCACGGTGCGCGAGTGCGGCCCCGGATGGTTCACCGCGGCCGCGATCGAGACGACGCTCGCACGCACGACGCTGGGGCGCTGGGCCGTGGGACACCGCGTGAATCTCGAGCGGCCGCTCGCCATCGGTGCGCGTCTCGGGGGGCATCTCGTTCTGGGGCACGTCGATGGCGTGGGGACCGTGCTCGCCGCCGCAGCGCAGGGCGACGCGTTGGTCATCGACATCGCGGTCCCGGGTGACGTCGCGGAGCTCCTGGTGCCACACGGATCCGTAACGGTCGACGGCGTCAGCCTCACGGTGAATGCCCTGCCCGCGCCGGCGATCGTGCAGGTCGCGCTCATCGAGTACACGCGTCGCCACACGACGCTGGGCGCGCTCCGCGCGGGCGACGGCGTGCACCTCGAGGCGGATGTGATCGGCAAATACGTGCGTCATCTCGTCGCGCCCCACCTCGCGCATGCGGAGCCCGCCGCATGACGGACAGCCGCCTGCGGGTCGGCACGATCGAGGACGCGCTCCGCGACATCGCGGCCGGAAAGTTCATCATCGTCGCGGACGACGAGGATCGCGAGAACGAAGGGGATCTGATCTGTGCCGCGGAATCGATCACGCCCGCGATGGTCAACTTCATGGTGCGTCAGGCGGGCGGTCTCATCTGCTTGGCGCTCACCGGAGACCGGGTCGATCGCCTCGCACTTCCGCCGCAGGTGGATGCGAAAGGGCATACCGAAGGGATGCGGACGGCGTTCACGGTCTCGATCGATGCCGCGGCGCGCTATGGTGTGACGACGGGGATCAGCGCGGCCGATCGCGCGACCACGATTCGCGTAGCGGCGGACCCGGCGACGGGGCCGCCGGACCTCGTGCGTCCCGGTCACATCTTCCCGCTGCGCGCGCGGGACGGCGGCGTTCTGCGGCGCGTCGGGCATACGGAGGCGGCCGTCGACATGGCGCGGCTCGCGGGCCGGTGGCCGGCCGGTGTGATCTGCGAGATCATGAACGAGGACGGGACGATGGCGAAGCGCCCCGACCTCGAGCGATTCGCGGCCGTTCACGGGCTGACCTTCGTGACGGTGGCGCAGTTGGTCGCGCACCGGCTCACGACGGAGCGACTGGTGCACCGCATCGCCGAGGCCCGGTTGCCGACGGCGACGGGGGAATGGCGCATCATGGGCTACCGGAACGACGTCGACGCCCACGAGCACGTGGCGCTCGTCTTCGGCGACGTGCGCGAGGGCGAGGGCGTGCTGGTGCGCATCCACTCGAAATGCCTGACGGGGGACGTGTTCCATTCCCAGCGGTGCGACTGCGGCTGGCAGCTCGAGCGGGCGATGGAAATGATCGCGGACGCCGGGCGCGGGGTCCTGGTCTATCTGGATCAGGAGGGGCGGGGGATCGGCCTCCTGAACAAGCTGCAGGCGTATGCGCTGCAGGACGAGGGGGCGGATACGGTCGAGGCGAACGAGCGGCTGGGCTTCAAGCCCGACCTGCGCGACTACGGGATCGGCGCGCAGATCCTGCTCGATCTCGGCCTGCGCTCCATTCGCGTTCTGACGAACAACCCGAAGAAGCTCATCGGTCTCGAGGGGTACGGCCTCCGCATCGAGGATGGCGTGCCGCTCGAAGCGCCCGCGACGCGAGAGAACGCGGGGTATCTGCGCGCGAAGCGCGCCAAACTCGGTCACCTCCTCGCGTCTTGACCGAGACGTCGTGACCGGGATTTCGTGACCGAATACGTCGGGCAGGTCGAGGGGCGGGGCAGGCGCATCGCCGTCCTCGCGAGCCGATTCAACGAGGAGATCACGCGCCGGCTCCTCGCGGGCGCGCTCGCCGCGCTCGCGCGTGCCGGCGTGGCGGACGAGGATCTCGACGTGGTATGGGTGCCGGGCGCGTGGGAGCTTCCGGTGGCCGCGCGTGTCATCATCGACCTGCAGCGACACGATGCGGTCGTCGCCCTGGGGGCGGTGATCCGCGGCGACACGGCCCATTTCGCGTACGTGGCCGGGGAGGCCGCGCGCGGGTTGGCGACGTTGCAGGCCGAGACGGGGACGCCGATCGGATTCGGCGTGCTCACCTGCGACGATTGGGATCAGGCCGAGGCGCGGTCCGGTGGGGCGCACGGCAACAAGGGAGAGGACGCCGCGCACGCCGCGCTCGAGCTCGTGGACCTGTTCGCGCGACTGGACTCCGAGCCGAGCGGTGGCCCCGATCCCGCGTGAGGCCACCCGCGCGCCGCGGGTGGAAACGCGCGGGCGGGCGCGGGCGCTGCAGGCCCTGTACGCGTGGGACGTCCGGGGGGCGGGCCCCGATCTCCCGCGGATCGCGACGCAGCTGTGGGACGACCTGGCCGTCGCGCGCGACGAGCGACGCTGGGCGGGCCGCGTCGTCGAGACGCTGGGAACCGAGGGGGCGCAGATCGATCGGAGCATCGCGGAGATCACGACGCATTGGCGGCTCGAGCGGCTCGGCGCGATCGAGCGCTGCGTCCTCCGGATCGGTGCCGCGGAGCTCTGGCGCCGCGATACTCCCCCGCGGGTGATCATCCAGGAGGCCGTGCACCTCGCCGAGCGCTACGGCTCGGATACCAGCGCGCCCTTCGTGAACGGGGTGCTGGACGCCCTCGCGCGCCAGCTCGGGCAGCTGTAGCCCGCCGCCGGACAAACCGTGCGCATCGTGATCGTCAACTGGCAGGACCGGGAGAATCCGCAGGCCGGAGGCGCGGAGACTCACCTGCACGAAATCTTCGGGCGCCTGGCTGCGCGGGGGCACGACGTCTCGCTGCTCTGCGGTGGGTGGCCCGGGAGTCCCGCGCGCGCGGAGCTTGACGGGATCCACGTGTGGCGGGTCGGGACGCGGCGGACGTTTCCGCTGCGTGCGCGCGCGGCCTATCGAGCGGCGTTTCCGCCCGGCTCGCATGATGCGCTGGTCGAGGACCTGAACAAGATCCCGCTGCAGACTCCCCGGTGGGGCGCGCCGCGCACGATCGGGCTCGTGCACCACCTGTTCGGGGCGACGGCGTTCGAGGCGCTGGCGGCGCCGCTCGCGTCCGCGGTGTGGCTGGCCGAGCGACCGTTGGGTCGGGTGTATCGCTCGGTCCCGTTTCAGGCCGTGAGCCGGAGCACGGCGGATGACCTCGTCGCGCGCGGCATTCCGGCCGACCACATTCGCGTGATCTATCAGGGGGTCGATACGGACGCCTATCACCCCGATCCGGCGCTGCGCTCGCGCACGCCGCTCTTCGCCTATCTCGGCCGGCTGAAGAAGTACAAGGGGGTGGCGCTGGTGATCCAGGCGTTCGCGGAGCTCGGGCGGCGCGGCGCGCACCCGGATGCGCGACTGGAGATCGCGGGTGAGGGGGATGACCGGGAGCCGCTCGAGCGTCTGGTCGCCTCGCTTGACCTGACTGGGAGCGTACGATTTCTTGGACGGGTGTCCGAGGCGGAGAAGGGGCGGCTACTGCGTCGGGCGTGGGCGCTGACATTTGCGTCCCCGAAGGAGGGGTGGGGAATCACGAATCTCGAGGCGGCGGCGTCCGGCACGCCGGTCGTCGCGTCCAACTCGCCCGGGATTCGCGAGTCGGTCCGTGACGGCGAGACGGGATTTCTGGCGCCGCATGGCGACGTGGCCGCGCTGGCCACCGCGTTCGACCGGCTGGCGCGCGACCCGGCGCTGGTCGCGACCATGGGCGCGCGCGGACGTGAGTTTGCCGAGGGCTTCACGTGGAGCCGCGCGGCCGACGAGACGGAAGCGCATCTGATCGCGAGCCTCGCGCACCCTGGCGCCGCGGGGGCGCGATGAGCCCGCCCCTCACGGTGCGGGCGCTCGTTGCGCTCCTTCAGGCGCCGCTGCAGCTCGAGGTGATCGTGGGGGCGGACGAGTCGCCGGCGGGGGGCGCGGCACCCACCGGGGCAGTGCGCGGACTCGATCGCATCGTCACGAGCCCCGAAGTCTCGAGCCCGGGCCTGGTCATGGCCGGATACACGGACCGCTTCGTGGGTCACCGGATTCAGGTGCTCGGCGAGACGGAGGTGAGCTACCTCGCCTCGCTGTCGCCCGACGCGCGCGGCGGGATCCTCGCCCGGTTCTTCGCGTTCGAGATCCCGGCGCTCTTCGTGACCAAGGGGCAGGAGCTGCCGGACGGACTGGCCGCGGCGGCCGCGGCGGCCGGCGTCGCGGTCTTGCGCTCGCCGCTCAAGACGAACGAATTCTACCGGCGGATCAAGCCGGTGCTGGAGGACCGGTTCGCCCCGTCGACGACGTTGCACGGGTCCCTGGCGGACGTATTCGGCGTCGGGTTGTTGTTCATGGGCAAGAGCGGCATCGGCAAATCGGAGTGTGTGCTCGACCTCGTGGAGCGCGGGCACCGGCTCGTGGCCGACGATATCGTCGTGGTCAAGCGGAAGGGAGCCGACGTTCTCGTCGGCCGGGGCCCGGAGCTCCAGCGCCACTTCATGGAAGTTCGGGGCATCGGGCTCATCGACGTGCGCGGGATCTTCGGAATTCGCGCCGTGCGGGTGCAAAAGCGGATCGAGGTCATCGTGCAGCTCGAGGCGTGGAACCAGGACGCCGTGATCGAGCGGACGGGGCTGTCGGGGGTGACCGTCCCGATCCTGGACGTGCCGATCCCGAAGATCACGGTGCCGCTGAATCCCGGGAAGAGCATCACCGTCGTCGCGGAGGTGATCGCGATGAATCACCTCCTGCACGTCGCGACGGGGGTCGACACCGCGACGGCGTTCAACGATCGGTTGATCGCGCGCATGCGGGGGGTGGAGCGGCAGCAGCAGGGGCCCGCCCTGGATCAGTATCTGTCGGAAGACAACGAGTAATCGATGGACGACGCGCC
>PLLD01000333.1 GCA_003141205.1 Gemmatimonadota bacterium | reverse complement strand
CCGATCTCATCCTGATGGACATCTCGATCCCTGTTATCGATGGTTGGGAGGCGACCCAGGTGCTCAAGCACGACCCTGAGACGCGCCGCATCCCGATCATCGCTCTCACGGCGCACGCTCTTGCGTCGGATCGGGATAAGGCAATGGAGGTCGGGTGCGATGGATACCTGGCCAAGCCATGCGAGCCGCGCGCCGTGGTCGCCGAAGTCCAGCGTTTCCTGGGCGGAGGGGAACCGGTGGGGGCGGCCCCGGAGCGGACGACTTCGGCCGGCGGCACGGCATAGCCGGTTCAACCTCGTGGAGGCGCACGTGGAAGCTCCACGCATTCTGATCGTCGACGACCACCCGGATAACGTGATCATCCTGCGCGCCCGGCTCGAAGCGCGCGGCTATGTCACGTGCTCGGCCCAGGACGGCGAGGAAGCGCTCATGGCGATTGGGGCGATGGGGCCCGGGCCCCGGCCGGCGGGACTCGAGCTGCCCGACCTGATCCTCCTCGATGTGCGGCTCCCGAAGATCGATGGCTTCGAGGTCGCGCGGCGGATCAAACGCGATTCGAACCTGCCATTCATCCCGGTCATCATGCAGACCGCCCTCGACGCCACGGAAGACAAGATTCTGGGCTTCGAGGCGGGGGCCGACGATTANNCCGACGATTACATCACCAAGCCGATCAACTTCCCCGAGCTCGAGGCCCGGGTCCGCTCTCTTCTCAGAATCAAGTCGCTGCAGGCCGAGGTCGAGCGGCGGAAGGGCGAGCTCGAGGCGATCAACGATCAACTCATCCGGATCGCCCAAACCGATTCGCTCACGGGGATCGAGAACCGNNGCTCGAATCGTCCCTCCGCCTGGGGCAACCGTTCGCCGTCATGATGTGCGACCTGGACCGCTTCAAGGCCGTCAACGACACCTACGGCCACCAGGCGGGCGACGCCGTGTTGCATCAGTTCGCCCAGCTCCTCCACGCCAAGGTCCGGGGGAACGACCGCGTCGGCCGTTACGGCGGCGAGGAGTTCCTCGTCATCTTGGCCGGTGCGACGGACGTCACGGCGATCACGGCCGCGGAGCGATTGAGGAAGATCGTCGAGGCGTGCACGTTCGCCGCCGGAGACACGCCGATTCACCGCACGATGAGCTGCGGCGTAGCGGCGTGGCCGCACCCGGACGTCCGCGATGTGCGGTCGCTCGTGCACGCGGCGGACAGCGCGCTGTATCAGGCGAAGGCGAAGGGTCGGAACGTCGTGGTGCGGTGGGACGGCCCGGAGCGCCGGGAGTCCGACAAGGCAGTCACGGTCGACACGGTGCAGGGGGATGATGCTGGATACGCCAATAGACGCCCGCGCCGTCCTCGCCGGCCACGATCCGGCCCCGGACCCGCCGTCCCGGCTAACTGATCGGGGCGACCCAACCGCGCCCCTGCGCGCGCGCATCGAAGAGTTGCAACGGGAGCGCGACCATTTGGTCGCGGTGGTCGATATCCTGCAGGCAATCTCCGGCTCCCTGCACTTCTCCGAGATCGTCCAGATCATCGCTCGCAAGCTGGGCGAGACTTTCGGTCTCGACCGCAGCTCGATCCTCCTCGCCAGCACATCGGAAGACGTCCGCCTCGTCGCGAGCTACGAGGACCCGTCGATCCGAAACCTCATGGTCGACCTCTCGCGCTACCCCGAGATCGAGCGCGTCTTCGGGTCCGGCGAGACGGTCTTCATCGCCGACGCGGCCGACGAGCCCATGCTCGAGGGGATCCAGCCGCTCCTCGATCTCCGCAACGTCCGCTCGATCGTCGTCGCCCCCATTCGGTGGCGCGGCCAGGTGATCGGGGCGATCGTCGTACGCACCGAGCGGGACGCGCCGCCCTTCTCGGAGCGCGACGTGCAGTTCCTGCAGGCGATCGCGTCGCTCACCGCGACCGCGCTCCGCAATGCTCATCGGGTCGAATCGATGATGCGCGCCATCGAGGTCTCCGCAACGCTGCGCGCCGGAGTCGGTGCCGCGTCCTGATGCGCTAGCTGTCCCCTTTCGCGTACATCGCCTCGATGACATCGGCGTACCGCGCGACCACCGCGTGCCGCATGATGCTGAGCTTCGGGGTCAGCTCCCCGGCATCGATCGTGAAGGCATGGTCCAGGATCGCCATGCGGCGCGGCCTCTCGTAGGCTGCGACCCCCGTGAGCCGGCCGAGGACGTCGCGCTCCACGTGGCGCCGGACGGCCGGGTCCGCGACGAGGGCCGCCGGCGTCTGCCACACGATGGCGTGCGCCGCCGCCCACGCCGCCAGCGCATCCATGTTGGGCACGACCAGCAATACCGGATACGGACGCCGGTCCCCCACCATCATGACCTGGCTCACGTAGCGACTTTCGCGAATGCGATTCTCGATCGGCTGGGGCGCGATGTTCTTCCCCGCCGAGGTGATGATGAGATCCTTTTTGCGATCCGTGATCGACAGAAAGCCATCGCGTGACTCACCGATGTCGCCCGTGTGAAACCACCCATCGGCGTCGATCGCCGCGCGGGTGGCCTCGGGCTGGTTGAGATAGCCGCGCATGACGCCCGGCCCGCGACAGAGGATCTCGCCATCCGGCGCGATCCGGACCTCGACGCCGGCGAACGCATGCCCCACCGTGCCGATGCGAAAATGGGCCGGCGTGTTGACCGCGATGACGGGCGCCGTCTCGGTGAGCCCGTACCCCTCCAGTATCACGATCCCCGCCGCGTAGAAGAACTTGTTGATCTCGACCGCGAGCGGCGCACCCCCGGACACGAAATAGCGGATCTTCCCTCCCATGCGCGCGCGCAGCCGCGCGAAGAGCAGTCGATCCGCCGCCGCGTGCTGCAGGGCCAGCCACGGTCCGGCGCGCCGGCCCGTGGAGCGGACGTCGGTCCAGCGCGTTGCGACCGCGCAGGCCCAGCGAAAGACCGTCCGCGCGAGGACGCCGCGCGTGGTCGCCTGCTGCCAGGCCGCCGCGTAGATCGTCTCGTAGATGCGGGGAACGGCCATGACGAACGTCGGCCGCACCTCGGCGAAATTCTCGCTCAGCGAGACGAGTGATTCCGCATAGCAGATCGACGCGCCGACGGCGAACATGAGGTAGTGGCCCCCCATCCGCTCGAAGATGTGCGACAGCGGGAGGAAGCTCAGCGACACGTCGTTGCCGGGGAAGTCGAGCACGGTGCGCGCCGCGGCGACGTTGGACGCGATGTTGTCGTGCGTGAGCATCGCGCCCTTCGGCTCGCCGCTCGTCCCCGACGTGTAGATGACGGTCGCGAGATCGTCGGGCCCGATCGCGCGCGCCGCGTCGCGATAGCGGGCCGCCGCCTCCGGGCCGTCGCGCGCGCGACCGAGCGCCTCGAGGTCACTCAGCGTGAGATCGGCCCCGTCGGGCACCGCCTCCGTGAACGCGATGACGGATCGCAACGCCGGCACCTGTGCCCGAAGCGCCGCAATCTTCCGGACCTGCTCCGGCGTCGACACGAACGCGGCAACCACGCCGGAATCGGACAGGAGAGGCAGGAGTCGCGCCGCGGGGAGGCTCGGATAGAGCGGAACGTTGGGGATGCCCGAGGTCAGGCACGCAAAGTCCGCGATGGCCCACTCGGGGCGATTTTCCGACAGGATCGCGACGCGGTCCCCGGGGCGGACCCCGATCGCGGCGAGCCCGAACGCCACGTGGCGGACGCGCTCGAGCAGTGTCCGGTGCGATATCGGACGATAGGCCCCGTCCCGCTTTACCTGGAGCGCGTCGGGCTTGTCGTAGCCGAGCGCCGCATCGAAGAACAGCTGGGCCAGCGTTCCTGGTGCGGGACGGGTCATGCGCTCCGGCGGGTCATTCCGAATAGTGAATGACGAAGCGCACGGGACAACCGGCCACGGGCTGGCCGTGGTACCACGAGGTCGCCTGGACGACGACGGAGTCCGCCGGATCGTTGAGGGCCGCGAGCTGCGCGGCGTTGAACACGACGTAGCGCGTACCGTGCCCGTTGTCGTCCGTCGTATCGAGGGGCGCGGGGTTCCGGCCCTGATCCGCGACGTAGACGCCGAGCGCGGTGTCGCCCGGCGCACCGGTCGCACCCGTCGCGAACGCGGGGTAGACGATGTGATAGCTCATCCAGTAGCTCCGCGTCAGCGTGTCGGACCCCGGGCTGTCGGGCAGATGCGTGAGCGCGACGACCAGAGGGACGGACACGTTGGACAGGGAAGAGGTCAGCGACACCGCCGCCGTGGTCACCGAATCCGAGTCGGCGTGCGACGCGAGATCGGGGCGGAGCACGACGGGCAGCGTCTGCGGCAACGATTGCAGTCCCTCCGCATCGACCACGAAACGCGCGCTTCCGTCCCCGGTCGGGACGCCGATGGCGTGCCCGAGCGTGTCGAAGCGCAGCTGCGTCGTATCCAGGGAATAGAAGCGGATCGGCACGTTCGGCAACACCGCTCCGCTGAGATCGAACGCCTGCGCCGAGAGTCGAACGAGGGCGCCCAGCGTGTCCCGCATCGTGTCGCCGGCAACCACCGAGGGCGCCGGGATCGTGTCGACCGAGAGCGCGAAAACCGCGGTCGAGCTCTCGGTCACGTCCGAGCACGCAACGGAGATCGCCGTCACACCCGCCAGCCCGAGCGCGAGGAACCGCGGGACGGCCCGGGCCGTCCTCACGCGAATCGCTCCGCGAGCTGCGCCGCGAGATCGATGTAGGCGCGCGCGGCCGGATCGGACGGTGCACGCAGGACGAGCGGCTGCCCCGCGGCGAACGCGTCCACCGACGCCGGCGTGCGCGGAATCATCGTCCCGAATACGAGGCTCGGGGACAGGTGCGTCCGCACGTACTCCGCGACGCGCACACACGCGGCACTCGAGGGGTCGTACATGGTGAGCAGGATCCCGTCCAGCGTCAGCTCCGGATTCTCCCCCGCAGCCGCCTGGATCGCGCGCAGGATCTGCGGCGTCGTCTGGAGCGCGAGCGGCTCACATTGGAGGGGCACGATGACGTGCTGCGCCCCGGCCAGGGCGCGCCGGACGACGGAGCCGAGCCCCGGAGGCGTGTCGACGATCACCACATCGCACCGCGCCCGCGCCTCGGCCAGCAGCTCGGGGAGGAGCCCCGACTCGGCGACGAGCGCGTGATACACCGCATGGTCCGCCGCCGCGCTGACCGACCCGACCAGAACGACGCGCAACCAGGGCAGCTGCGTGGGAAGGAGGATGTCGCGCAGCGTCCGCGCGCCGCTCAAATAGTCGAATAGTCCCGCGGTCGGATAGCCCGCGCGCAGCCCCACGCCAAACCGGACCGCGCCCTGGGGGTCTGCGTCGATGAGAAGCGTGCGCAGCCCGCGGGTCGCGAAGCAGGCCGCGAGGTTCACGGCCGTCGTGGTCTTTCCAACGCCACCCTTCTGGCTCACGATGGCGAGGACATGCCCCGGGCGACGCAGGCTGGCTCTCCGATCCGTGCGGAGCGGCGGGAGTGCGGCTACGGCTCGGCCATCGGCAGCATGTCGTCCGCCGGCGGGCCGGCAGTCGCATCGCCACCAGCGTGGCCGTGCAGCGGGAGAGCGGTCGGGTCATCGCCGCGCAACGCGCGCAGCGTGTCCCGGGCATGCTCGATCCAGCGATCCGATTCCGCCGCGTGCGGCGGGTTGGCCAGGAACGCGTCGAGATGCAGCTGCGCGCCGACCGTGTCGCCGCGCTTGAGGAGGAGGAACGCGAGGCCGTAATGCGCACCGGACAGCTGCGGCTTGATGTCGAGCGCGCGCCGATAGCAGCGGATCGCTTCCTCCAGCCGCCCCGTCTTCGAATAGGCGATGGCCATGTTCTGGAGAACGCGATGATCGTTCGGCTGGTCGCGCAGCGCGAGCTGATACGAGGTCAGCGCACCCTCGTACTTGCCCTCCCGCTCGAGACCCAGCGCTTCACGCAGATAGTCGACACGATTCGCCTTCGCGTCCCGCGCCGACCAGCCGCTCCCTCCCAACCATCGGCGGAACCACGACATACGGCGAAAAGCTACGGACTCGTGCACTCCCCAGCAACCAACTCGAAGAGCTACCTTTCGCAAATGCCGCCGCGCCGCTCATCCATTGATCGCTCGAAGGGAGTCATGCAGATCGAGTGGCCCCTCTTTGGTGAGTTGTCCCGCGCCCTCGCGCTGAAAGTCGCCCGTGCGTACGACCCCGAGATCGTGGTCGGGATCGCCACGGCAGGTGCGGTGCCCGGGGCCGTCGTGTCGGCCATCCTCGATCGCGAGTTCTACTCGATGCTCGTCAGCCGGCGGCATCGCGCGGAGACCGTCCGGGAGACGCCCGCGGTGCTCGGCGCCGCCCCCGGGGACGTGCGGGGCCGTCGCGTGCTCATCGTGGACGAGACCTGCGACTCGGGCGCGACCCTGCGCCTCGCCGTGGCGGCCGTGGTGAACGCGGGGGCACGCGAAGTGCGGACGGCCGTGAGCTTCAAGACCGGCGCGTTCGAGCCCGATTTTTACGCGCTGGCCACCGCGAGCACGATCGTCCTGCCGTGGGATCGCGAAGTCCTCGTCGACGGCGAGCTGATCCCGAACCCCCTGTACGACGAGATGTGACCCGGCCCGCTGCGCCGATCGCCGCCCGCGCAGCCGTTCTGCGGCACGAGCTGGACCAGGCTGCCTACGAGTACTATGTGCTCGACCGTCCGACGCTGTCGGACGTGGAGTATGACCGGCGCTTCCGCGAGCTGCAGGAGATCGAAGCGGCGCATCCGGAGCTGCGGACACCGGACTCGCCGACACAGCGCGTCGGCGCGGCCCCGCAGTCGCAGCTGCGCAAGCATCCTCACCTGGTCCCGATGCTGTCCCTCGGGAATGCGTTCAGCGGCGCGGAGCTCGCGGCGTGGCAGGAGCGGATCCAGCGGATCGCGGGGGACGCGATCGCCCGGTCGGGCTTCACGACGGAGCTGAAAATCGACGGCACCGCCGTCTGCCTCACGTACGACGACGGCATCCTGCTCACGGGCGCGACGCGGGGGAACGGAACGGTCGGCGAGGATGTGACGCCGAATATCCGCACGATTCGCGAGATCCCCCTGCGCCTGCGCACCGACCGCCCTCCCCGCGTGGTCGAAATCCGCGGCGAGGTCTACATGCCCTTCGACGGATTCGAGCGGATGAACGAGCAGCGCGCGGCGGCCGGCGAGCCGATCTTCGCCAACCCTCGCAACGCCGCCGCGGGTGCGCTGCGCCAGCTCGATTCCGCCATCACGGCGGCGCGGCCGCTGGCCTTCTTCGGGTACGGCGCCGTGAACGCCGACCGGGCAGACATGCTCCCCTTTCGCTCCCAGTGGGAGCTCCTGGACACGCTGGGCGAGTGGGGGTTTCCGATCGCGGCGCACCGCCGACGGTGCCGCGACCTGAGCGAGGTGGAGGAATGGGCAGCGTCGATCGAGCACACGATCCGCCCGGCGCTCAATTTCGCGATCGACGGGGGCGTGGTGAAAATCGATGACCTCGCGCTGCAGGACGAGCTGGGGGTCGTCGGCGGCCGCGAGCCGCGCTGGGCGATCGCGCGCAAATTCGCGCCGGACATCGCCGTGACGCGGCTCCTCGAGATCGGCGTCAACGTCGGCCGCACCGGATCCCTGAATCCGTACGCCGTGCTCGAGCCGGTCGAGATCGGCGGGGCGACCGTGCAGCTCGCCACGCTGCACAACTTCGACCTCGTTGCCACCAAGGACCTTCGGGTCGGCGATTGGGTGCAGGTCAAGCGGGCCGGAGAAGTCATCCCGCAGATCGTCGCCCCCCTCGTCGACCGGCGAGACCCGGCCGATCCGCCGCCCGTGACCGTTCCGCCGACGGCCTGCCCCGTCTGCGGGACGCCGGTGGTTCGCGACGAGGAGGAGGTCGCGATCTACTGCCCCAACGTCGCCTGTCCGGGGCGGCGACTCGAGTCCCTCGTCCACTTCGCCTCGCGGGGGGCCATGGACGTTCGCGGACTGTCGTATGCCCGGATCCAGCAGCTCGTCGCGGCCGGACTCGTCACGGACGCCGCGGATCTGTTTGCGCTGCGACCGGAGCAGGTGGCGGCGCTCGAGCGGTTCGCCGAGAAGAGCGCGACGGGCCTCATCGGGGCGATCGCGGAGGCCAAGGGGCGGCCGCTGGCGAGCCTCCTGTACGGCCTCGGGATCCGCCACGTCGGGCAAACCGCGGCCCAGATCCTGGCGCGGCGGTTCGGCACCATGGATGCCCTCGAAGCGGCGGATGCGGAGGCGATCGGCTCCGTGCATGGGATCGGGGACACGATCGCGCGCGCCGTCGCCCAGTATTTCCACGACCCCTCCTCCCGCCGGCTAGTGGACAAGCTGCGCGAAGTCGGCGTCAATTTCATCGAGCCGCTGCAGGCCGATTCCAGCGGTGTCCTGCGCGGCCTGACCGTCGTCATCACCGGGACGTTGCCGACCCTGTCTCGCGGCCGGGCGACGGCACTGATCGAGTCTGCGGGAGGACGCGTGACGAGTGCGGTGTCGAAGGCGACCGGGCTGCTGGTGACCGGCGCCGAGCCGGGGTCGAAGCTGGAGACCGCGCGGCAGCTGGGCACCGAGATCATCGACGAGGCGGAGCTGTTGCGCCGGATCGGCGTAGCGGCCGTCTCCTAACCGAACGACCATGTCGGATTCGATCGATCTACCCGATCATCAGATGCTGGCGTTACCGTACGCCGCCCTCAACGCCCTGCGCGCCGCCCTTTTGCGCGATGCCGGCGCCACGGCGGCCAGCGACCTGCAGGCGGCGGGCTACGCCGGCGGTGACGCCCTCTTCGCGTCGTTCAACGCGTGGCTCCGCGCGCACGGCGAGCCCGTGGCCGAGGCGTTGGGACTGGCCGCGTTCGAGCGCGTCGCCACGGCGTTTTTCCGGGCCGCGGGGTGGGGGTCCATCGAGATCAGCACGCTCCGCGATCTCGTGGCCACGCTCGACTCGCCGGACTGGGGCGAAGCGGATCCTGCCGCCGCCAGCGACCATCCGGGGTGCCATCTGACCACCGGCATCTTCGCGGATTTCTTCGGGCGACTCGCGGGATATCCCGTCGCCGTGCTCGAGGTCGAGTGCCGCTCCGCGGGCGATCGCCGGTGCCGATTTCTCGTCGGGAACGCCGACGTGATGAACGCGCTGTACGATCGGATGGAGCGAGGCGCGCCCTACGACGCGGCGGTGGCCGCGATGGCCTAGCGCCGTAATGGCGAACCGGCTCGCGCAGGAGACGAGCCCGTACCTTCGCCAGCACGCGGAGAATCCGGTCGACTGGTATCCGTGGGGTCCGCACGCGCTCGAACGGGCCCGGCGCGAGGACCGTCCGATCCTCCTGAGTGTCGGGTACGCGGCCTGTCATTGGTGTCACGTGATGGCCCACGAATCGTTCGAGGACCCCGAGACCGCCCGGGTGATGAACGACCTGTTCGTGAACGTGAAGGTGGACCGGGAGGAACGGCCGGATATCGACGGCATCTACATGCAGGCGGTTCAGGCGATGACCGGCCAGGGCGGATGGCCCATGACCGTCTTCCTCACTCCGGCGGGCGAGCCCTTCTACGCGGGGACGTACTTCCCGCCGACGGACGCGCACGGGATGCCGTCCTTTCGCCGCGTCCTCACCTCGGTGGCCGAGTCCTATCATTCCCAGCCGGACCGCGTGGCGAGCGCCTCCGCCGCGATCCGCGCGATCTACGCGGCATCGACCGCACGGACGACCGCGACCGGCTCGCTCACGCCCGCGGGGCTCGCGCGCGCCACCGACGCGCTCGCCCAGCACTTCGATGCACGGTACGGCGGCTTCGATGGCGCACCCAAGTTTCCCCACGCCATGGCGCTCGACTTCCTGCTCCGCGCCTGGGCGCGTACAGGCAGCGACGCCGCGCTCGGCATCGTCCGCACCTCTTTTCGCGCGATGGCGCGCGGCGGGATCTACGACCAGCTCGGGGGCGGCTTCCACCGCTACACGGTGGACGATCGGTGGCTCGTCCCCCACTTCGAGAAGATGCTGTACGACAACGCGCTACTCGTTCGCGTGGGCGTCCACCTCTGGCAGACCACGGAGGACCCCGAGGTCCGCCGAGTGGCGGAAGAGACCGTCGACTGGGTGCGGCGCGAGATGACCGCTCCGGACGGAGGCTTCTTCTCGACCCTCGACGCCGACAGCGAAGGACACGAAGGGCGCTTCTACGTCTGGACGGAGTCCGAGCTCGACGCGGCCCTCGGGCCGGGCGCGGCGGTCGCCAAGGCGTACTTCGGCGTCACGCCGGAGGGAAACTTCGAAGGCCGTAACATCCTCGTCGTGGCGGACGATGCCGACGCCATCGGGCGACGCCTCGGCGTCGCACCCGGCGCGCTCGCGGCGACGATCGCGCGTGCGAAAGCGACGCTGCTCGCCACCCGCGCGCGGCGCGTGCGCCCGCTACGGGACGACAAGATCCTCGCCGCCTGGAACGGCCTCATGCTGCAAGCGGTTGCGGCCGCCGCGCGGGCGTTCGGGCGTCCCGCGGATCGCGCGCTCGCGCTCGCTGCGGGCACCTTCCTGTCCGACACCCTGGTCGACGCGAACGGCCGGGTCCGCCGGATGCACGGGGCGAGCGACCCCACGCGCATCGGCTACCTCGACGACCACGCGGCCGTGGCCCTTGGATTCCTCGAGCTCGCCGAGCTCACCGATGATGTCCGCTGGGTCGACCGGGCCCGGACGATCGCCGACGCGATGGACGCGTGGTTCTGGGACGCCGACGCTCAGGCGTATTTCGACACCCCGCGGGACGCCGAGGCGCTGATCACTCGGCCGCGCGACGTCACGGACAACGCCGTGCCATCAGGAACGTCGCTCGCGGCCGATCTCCTTCTGCGCCTGGCCGACCGGGACCGCGACGAGCCGCGCCGCGCTCGTGCCCGGTGGGTACTCGAGACGCTCGCCGAACCGATGACCCGGTATCCCATCGCGTTTGGGTACGCTCTCGGCGTCGCGGACGCTCTCGTCCACGGCGGGGCCGCGGCGTTCGTCTGCCGCGACGGAGCGTGTGAGGTGCCGGCGGGCGCGCCGGCCTGGACGGGCCCCGCCTGGCGGACTACCGGCTAGCGCGACACC
>PLLD01000166.1 GCA_003141205.1 Gemmatimonadota bacterium | reverse complement strand
CCTGTCTCCCAGCCGAGTCGTTGTCGCCCACGTGCGCGATGGCGCCGCGACCACCGTGACCGACAGCATCTCGACCAATCAGAGCCCGGTGTGGTCCCCCGATGGGAAGTGGCTGTACTTCGTATCCAGCCGGCTGGGTCCGCGGGACATCTACGCGGTACGCATCTCGCGCGACGGCCGGGCCGATGGTGTGCCGCGGCGACTCACGACCGGACTCGGTGCACACTGCATCTCGATCTCAGCGAGCGGGAGGCGCTTCGCGTACGACGTCTATACCGCGACGTCCAACGTCTGGTCCCTCCCCTTCCCGCCGCATGGGGCCACCCAGACCGCGGCAACGCCGATCACTAGCGGGACGCAGGTGATCGAAGGCGTGGCGTCCTCGCCGGACGGCAAGTGGCTCTTCTTTGACTCAGATGTGAGCGGCAATGCGCAAATCTACCGGCAGCGCCTGCCGATCGGCGATCCGGAACAGCTCACGTTCGGCCTGAGCGACGACTTCGCCCCGGCGCCCTCGCCCGACGGGCGCGAGATCGCGTTTCATTCGTGGCGGTCCGGTTCCCGCAATCTCTACACCCTGCCGCTCGACGGCGGCCCGGTGCAGCCGGTCACGGCATCGCCACTCCAATGGGCGCTGCCGAATTGGTCTCCCGACGGCCACGCCCTCACCTTCGTTACGTTCGGCGATCGGGGTGGCATCTGGGTGGTGCGTCAGGCCCCCCACGGAGCCTGGGGGAAACCCGTGCAGCGCTCGGCCGCCGGCACGTCGGCCATCTGGTCTCCGGACGGACGCTGGATCGCATACAGCAGCAACTTTTTCGGCGGCTCACTCATGATCGTGAATCCGGATTCCGGTGCGCCGCGAGTGGTGCTGAATTCGGCGAAGAGCGCCGGTGTGTATGCCGAGGAGGCCATTTGGAGCAGCGACAGCCGTACGCTCTACTTCAACAGCCATGATCCGAAGGGGAATGCAGCATTCTGGGCAATTCCCGTCACCGGTGGTCAGCCGAGGCTGCTCACTCGCTTCGACGATCCCACACGGCCGTCGTATCGCGGGGAGTGGAGCATCGGGTCCGGTCGCATGTACTACACGATCAACGACCGGCAGAGCGACGTCTGGGTGATGGAGGCGACGCCCCGGTAATCGCGATCGCCCCCCCGAGGGAGGGAGCTACTCCTTCAATCCGTGGTCCCGGACGCTATCCGTCGTATTCGTGTTGTCGATATCGTCGCTCTTGGGCTGGCCGCGCCGCTCATCGGCCATCTGTTCTTCTTCATTCGCCGCAAATGACGTCCCTGCGAAATCCCGTCCGTGCAGTGTCTCTTCCTTGATCTTCCGCGGCTCCGGTCGGTGACTTTGTAGCTGCGGATCCTTGCCATCCGACAAATCGGTGCGCTCAGTCATGGTCTCTCGCTCGCTGGAGGTAACCGGCTTAGTCGCACGAAGCGGGCCAACGGGGATTCGCGCCCTGCCTGGGCGTGTCCACCGAGTCCCTCTATTTCGTATCGTCAGCTGCGTGAAGGGCGGCTGACGAGCGCGGAAGGGTGAGCGTGAAGCGAGACCCGTGGCCCAGCGTGCTCTCAACCGTGAGATCTCCCTGCATGGCCTGCGCGAGACCTCGGCTGATCGCCAATCCGAGTCCTATTCCCCCTTCCGGTCGCAGCGTCCCGTTCTTGATCTGAACGAAGGGCTCGAAGATGCGCTCGAGCTTGTCCGCGGGGATGCCAATGCCGGTGTCCGAGACGCGCATCATGACCGCGTCCCCCGTCGCCTCGCAATCGATCCCGAGTCGTCCCCCGGGCAGAGAAAATTTGATGCCGTTGGACAGAAGATTCACTAGGATCTGGATCACCTTTTCCCGATCGCCGCGGGCCACGATCCCGGCGTCGCACGCGATACCGTCGAAGATCAGACTATGTTGGCCAATCAGCGGCTCCAGCAACGCCACGCTCGCTGCGAGGACGTCGCGCGCCACAATGTCGCCCAGGTCGTAACCCACGTTGCCGCTGGTGACTTGCGTGAGGTTCAGCAGATCGCTGATGAGGCCCATCAGATAGCGCTGATTGGCTCGGATGCGGGCGAGGTCGATGTGCTGGGCCTCGGTCACCGGACCGCGAAGCTCCATGTCGATGATGTCCACATAGCCACCGATAGCGTTGAGCGGCGTGCGCAGCTCGTGGCTCATCATGCCGAGAAACGCGCTCTGGGCCTCGCTCGCCGACTCGGCCCGAGCTTTCAATGCGAGGGCCTCGCCGTACGCGCGCGCGCGGTCAAGCGCCATCGCGCTCCGGCTCCCGAGATCTTCGGCCAGCTTTACGTCGTCCAGAGTGAAGGGTCGCCCTTGTCGGCCGCCGACGAACGTCACGGCGCCAATCAGCTGTTCGCGAATGATGAGGTGCACGGTCAGCAACGGGCCGACACCGATCTTTTGCAAGGCGTCGAGGACTTCCGGATCCTGCGCAGAGTAGGCGGCCGCCGAATTGATATCGTCGGTGATCAGCGCGGGCGTCGCGCTCCGCATTGCCGCGGGCAAGCCGAATCCGTCGCTGACATCGGGTATCCAGCGACCATTCAACCCCTCCAGGATCGCCTGCTTCGCCGGGTCGGGATGGATGATCGCCAGCCGGTGCATCGTGGCGTCCTCGTCGAGCGTATCCACGACGCACCATGCGCCCAAACGCGGGAGCGACATCCTTTTCATCGCGGTCAGCGTCGCGCCTTCATCGAGCGATTCGGCGAGGCGGCGGCTTTCGGCGGCGAGAAAGGCGGCTCCCCGCCGCGACTCCTCCGCGACGGCCGCCGCGTCCTGGTCGCGCAAGGCACTCAGGAGCAACCGCTCCGCCACCTGCCGCTGGAGTCCGAGCTTGAGCTCCCCTTGTGTCGCGCCGCGCAGCTCGATGACGAGGTGATCCGTCTCGCCGTTCATGTCGACATCGGGCCAGACCGTGCAGCGCAAGAGAAGCGCGTTTCCGGTCACGGGTTCGACGCGGCGATTCCGCGAGACGACACCGGTTCGAAACGCCCGATCGAGTAGCGCGGTCAGTCCGCTTGCGTCTCCTCTTGCGAGCGCGGCGGCGATGGGACGCCCGACCAAGGGCTCGCCGTCCGGCGCCGTCAGGTGGCGGAACGCAGCGTTCGCGTAGACGACCGTGTGCTGGTCGCCGCGGGTGACCGCGAAGGCCGTGGGGAGATGCCCAACGTATCGCTCGAACGAGCCCGCCGCGGAGAACTCCGCATCAGGCACGACGTTCACCCGTTTCACGTCTCGGCGCTCACGGCCAGCTTTCACTGCTGCTACCCGGTGATCTGCGCGACTGCCCGATAGGTGCCGCCATCATCTTCCGTCACCACCGCGTAGCCGAGCGCCTCGAGACGCACGAGCGTCTGCGCCAGCTCCGCCGAGGGCACGCCCATGCGCTCGCCCAGGAGATCGCGTGATGCCCCGCCGAGGCGTGCGAGCGTGTCGAGCACGGACGATTCCCGGTCGGTCAGCCCGTCATGGCCACGGTGAGCCAGCCGGACTTCCCGCTCGGGCACGCCCGTCATGATGCCGCGGTAGTTCCTGAGGGCACCACCCAAGACCGCTCCTTGCGCCGTGATCTCGTAGGTCAGGAAGTCGTGGCTGTGTTCGCTTCCGCGCATCTTATGGATCGCCAACACGGTTCGCAGCACGCCGTCGATCTCGACAAAGCGCTGGATGATGATGTCATCCGTGATGAAGGAGACCTTTTCGGTCGTGAAGCGAACCTCGGGGTACGAGCCGACGACCTCGGTGGTCATGAAGATGGTGACGCCCGTGGCCGTCAACGCCCCGACGAGGCGATAGAGCGACTCCCGAAAGTCCTCGCGGAACCCCGGCGCGAGGGCGACCTCGAATCCGGAAAGCGAATCGATCACGACACGCGTCGCGCCGATCGCGTGCACCCACTCCAGGATCTCCGCGAGCGTCTCGTCGACCGAGAGGTCGAGCGGGCGCAGGTAGATGAGCTTGAAATTGCTCGGCCCGATCAGCGCCGCAATGTCATGATTCCGCGCTTTGGCGCGGGCCAGGTATTCCTCCGGATACTCCTCGAAGACGACGATGACGACGGCCTCGCCCTGGCGAAGTCCTTCAGCGGCGAACTGCGTTGCGAACGTCGTCTTCCCGCTGCCCGCGGGACCGCCGAGCATCACCGCATCTCCCGCCGGTATGCCCCCTCCCATCGCCTCGTCGAGCCCCGGCACTCCGGTCGCCAGGCGGTGCGCCTCCTGTGGCCGCCGTTGCGATTGCTGCTCGGGAATGCGCGGGAAGATTTGAACTCCGGCATCCGTAATGCGAAATGTATGCAGCCCCGGCATCGGAGCCCGGCCGCGAACCTTGATCGCCTGGAGCTTTCGCACGACCGAGTTGCGGTCGATGACCTGGGATAGCCAGAACACCCCATCGGCCACCGTGAACACGGGATTACGCTGTTCTTGTTCGCCGTACTCCCCGATAAGGAAGGAGGTGACTTCCCACGTCGTCAGATGCAGCGCGAGGCGCTGTATGAAGTTGTCCAGCGTCATCGCTCCGCCGGGAGTGGCCTCCCGAATCGGCCCGAGAAACGTGCGGAATGAGTCGACGACGACGATTCCCGGCTTGGTGCGCTCGACCTCGCTCACCACGCGATCCAAAACGACTCTGAGGTCCTCTTCGAGCGCTTCCGCACTCAGGTTGAGATAGTGGATGGCTGATCCCACCTTCGCGGAGTCGAAGAAGCCGAACTCGCGCTGGTAGCGGAGCATCTTGAGCGTGGGTTCGCCAAGGACGGTGAAGTACAGGGCGGGGCGCTCGGGCGTCGCGTTGGCGAACATGACTTGCTGAGCCAGCGTCGTCTTCCCGGATCCCGGGCTCCCGGCGATCAGGTTGAACGAGAACTCCGGCAGTCCGCCGCCGAGGACGGCATCGAAGCCGGGCACCCCCGTCGCCACGCTCAGAATATTCCGCGCCGGCGCGCTGACGGGCGCCTTGGCTCCATGCTTCTTGTTCGTCATTGCACATCCTCGTGGTGGTGCGGTCCGGTGGGTGCGCCCCGCTCCACGAGGCGCGCCACCACGTCGGGCCCGATCAGTCGACCGAGCAGGCCAATCACCGATTCGAGCAACGCTTCCAGTCCCGCGGCGACCGCGGGACCGCCATGCGCGCGAGCGAGAGCCGTCACATCCTCGAGGGCGGGTGCCGCGTGGCCGCCGATGCGGACCTCTTCAAGGATCGGGTGCTCGGCCTGCGCCTGCGCGAGCGCACGCGTGAGGAGCGCGTGAGATCCGGTCGGACCAAGGATTCGAGCGAGCTCGTGATAGGTACGCTCGAACGCCGCTTGAGCGGCGCCCACGGAGCCGTCGGGGGTGTCGCTCTGCGCACCTCCGCGAGCGACGAGACGGCGTGTCAACTGCCGCGCGCTCAACGCTACCGCGGACATAGCCCCACTTCGTCTTGAGGCACATCCCCGGTGCCATAAACTCGAACGCTCATCGAGACCTCATGCGACCTATCGCTAGTTAGATCGCGACGCGCGTAGGACCTAGCATTCCTCGCAAGACGTGCGGAGCGCAGGTCGACATGGCAAGCAAGCCGGCGAAGCCTCTTTGGCATCGACGACTATTCTCTGGAAATGATACTACCGGGGCACCTAATATGCTGCTCCACACCGACCGCGCAGCAGACGGGCGCCCTCACGACCCTGAGTCTGTCTTCGCGCCCGAAGCCAGGTGTGGACGACCGGGGGCAAGGCGCCCACCGCTGCGCGCCCGGACATAGGCCCAGATAGCCTCCATCTGCTCCGGGCTCAGGACCCCCTTCCACGCCGGCATCCCCTTGTCAGCCACGCCATCGGTGACGCGCTGGAGGAACACGTCGTGGGTGATCGATCCCTCGGGACCGACCGAGCGACGGAGGTTCGGCGCCATGGTGCTCCCCATCGCGTCCCCCCCGTGACACCGATCGCAATACGTGTGGTACGTCTTCCAGCCTTGGTATTCCGCCTTATTGACGCCGAGGCTATCCCCGGCTGTCTCCCTGCGCCCTATGCCGGGCAGGGTCCCCGCCGTCGCGCGGTGCAGACCGGGAGCGGCGAAGATGGCGGCCGCGCACGCAGCACCCCAAAACGCGCGGCGATGCGCGCCATGCCGGCGTTCGATACGTGGACGACCCATGGGTGCCCCTATGCGCAAATTCGAGGCCCGGCGTCATGGCGTGCATCCCTGGCTGGTCAACATAAAAGAGAAAGCCGTTAACTCGCTGCGAGCTAACGGCTTTCGTCAGAGCGGGAAACGGGACTCGANNCTACCAACTGAGCTATTCCCGCGGCAACAGACCTGAAAAAGTATACGCCCGACGCCCCCGCGCCAACAGCCGCCCCGTCGATCTCTCCTCTCTACTTTCTCCCCACTCCTCTCCCGGCCGAAGGCCGCGTCATGGAGTGACCCCGAGCGCGTGTACCGCGTACCACACCGTGTACGCCACCAGACCCGCCAGCGCGGCGTCACCCCCGTTCGCGACCGCACGCCCCTCGGCGTCCACCCATTCCGCCGCCACACCGTTATCCAACGGCGCCCGACGGAGCCATGCCAACGCCGCGCCCGCCTCCGGCCCCACCAGCCGCGCACACTGCTGCGCGAGAGCCAGCGGCTGGCCCTCCTCGCTCGGCGCTCCGAGCCCCTTCACCGTCCGCCGATAGGCCGAGTCCTGCCGGTCGACCGCGTCGTACAAGGGGAGCCACAGGATCGACCCAACCGAATCGTCCTCCATGACGACTCCGCCCCGCAGGTCGATACCCGCCGCCAGCGCCGGCTTCCCCTCCCGCTCGACCGCGAAATGTCGCGCCATTGCCGCCCGCACCGCCGCCGCGTCCGGCACCCGCTTGGCCGTCTCCTCGTCCAGCGTGCGCCGAAAAACCTCCAGCGCGAGCGCGACCACCGCGTTCGCGTGCAGCAGGTACGGCACCGGCGCCGCCCCCCCGGAGAGCAGCCGGTCCGTGCCGTACAGCGGGA
>PLLD01000178.1 GCA_003141205.1 Gemmatimonadota bacterium | reverse complement strand
CACGATGAACGTCGTGCGCGTCACACAGACCGTTCCGTTCCCGGGAAAACTGGGATTGGCGGTGCGCGCAGCAGCCGGAGAGGCCGACGCGGCACGGGCGAGCACCGAGCAGGCACGGCTGGATGTCGCGCGCGACGTGCGCAAGGCGTATTACGAGCTGGCCTACACGCAGCGCGCACGTGACATCATCGCACGCAACCAATCCGTCCTGACGAGCCTCCTTCAAGCGTCGCAGGTCCGCTATGAAGTCGGAAGCGGGACGCAGGCGGACGTTCTCCGTGCCCGGGTCGAGATTACGCGCCTGGGTGACGAGGCCGCCGTACTGGCGGCGGATGCGCGCGCCGCACGGGCACGGCTCAATGCCATCCTCGACCAACCCAGCGAGACCCCGATCGATTCGGCAACGATACCGGCGTCCATCGTGCGTCTCGCCGTCGCCGACTCGGCGACTCACGTTCACTTTGCGTCCGCGGCGCTGGGCGCCCCCCCGGCTGACTCGCCTCTACCCTCGGGTGACTCGCTGCAGGGGCTCGCGATCGCGCACAGCCCCATGTTGCGGGCGCACGGGGCGCGCATCGGCGCCCAGGAGCGAATGCTGGCCCTGGCCCGAAAGGCATCGCTGCCGGACTTCGATGTCTCGGTCGAATACGACCAGCGTCCACACTTCCCCGACTTCCTCTCGGCCTTCGTCTCGATCCCGGTGCCACTCCAGAAGGGGCGAAAGCAGAACGAAGAAGTCGTCGCGGCCCAGTCAGAGCTTACCGCGCTCCACGCCGAGCATGCCGCGGATGTCGCCGCCCTCCGCGCCGCGGTCGCGACGCTGGCCAGCGACGCCGAGCGAGAGCGGACGCAGCTCGCGCTCGATGTGGCGGGCGTGTTGCCGCAGGCGCGCGCGACGCTCCAATCGGCGACGGCGAGTTACGCGGTTGGGCGCGTCGACTTCTTGACGCTCATGGAGACGCAGACCGCGCTGTTCAGCTACGAGCTGTCGTATTACCGCACCCTGTCTGAGTTCGCCACCACGCTGGCGGAGTTGGATCGCGTGGTGGGCACGGAGGTGGTCCGATGAGCACACGGAGCAGACGTAACGCGATCGTGGGCGCGGCCGTCGCCATCGGCGTCGTCATCGTGGCGGTCGTGATCGTCCTCGGTCGGCGCGGCGGCGTGCACGGACCCGCCGCCCCTGACGGCACAATACCGGGCGGGATGTCCGGCATGGCCGGCATGCCCGGGATGGCGATGGGCGGTGACGGTGGACCGCACCTCACAACCGACCAGGTGCGGCAGTTTGGGGTGACCTTTGGAACGGTGGAGGTGCGGCGGCTAACGGCGGAGGTACACGCCGTCGGTAATGTGACGGCCGATGAGCGCCGGCTGGCTCAGGTCACGTCCCGCGTCGCGGGCTACGTCGACCGTCTCTACGTCAATGCTACCGGTCAAGTGGTCCGCCAAGGCCAACCGCTCGCGGAGATCTACTCGCCGGAGCTCGTGGCCGCGCAGGAGGAGCTGCTTCTCGCGGCGCGCCTGGACCGGGCGGCGGGGGGCGTGAGGATTCCGGGACTCCCGGCGGATTCCGCTGGCCTGATCGCGTCCGCCCGGCGTCGGCTCGCGCTGTGGGAGATCAGCGATGCGCAGATCGACGATGTGCTGCGCAGCGGCCAACCCCGCCGGACGTTGACCCTGTACGCTCCTGTATCAGGGGTCGTAACCGACAAGCGGGTGGTCAACGGTCAGGCGGTCGAAGCGGGGGCGCCGCTCTACGTCATCGCCGATCTCTCGCGCGTCTGGATTGATGTCAACCTCCGGGAGACTGACGCCCCGTATGTGCGCCCCGGCTCCGCCGTCGCGGTGGACCTCGTCGCCTATCCGGGGCGGCCGATCGCCGGACGCGTGGATTATGTCTACCCGACGCTCGACTCGATGGCGCGCGCCGTCCATGCCCGTGTCGCTATTGCGAATCCGGGCGGCCGCGTGATGCCTGGGATGTACGCCACGGTGCACGTCGTTACATCGGGCCGCTCCGCTCTGACGGTGCCGGCCTCCGCATTGCTCAATACGGGTGACCAGCAGTTGGTATTCGTTGACATGGGCGAGGGTCGCATTCGGCCGCAACCGGTGGAGACAGGGCAGACGGCCGGCGCATATACCGAAGTGCTTTCTGGTCTTAAGCCCGGACAGAAGGTCATCACGTCCGCCCAGTTCCTTCTCGACGCCGAGTCCAACCTCTCCGAAGTCATGCAGCGCATGGTCGGCCAGATGAACATGTCCGACATGAAGAGCGGCACGGGGAGGCAGTGACAATGCTTACTCGCCTCATCGCGTGGTCCGTCGCGCACAAAGGGCTCGTCCTGCTCACGACACTGGCCGTCACACTCGCCGGGGTGTGGGCGTTGCTGGGCACGCCGGTCGATGCGATCCCCGATCTCTCCGACGTGCAAGTCATCGTCATGACCGAGTGGCCGGGGCAGGGACCCCAACTCGTCGAGGACCAGGTCACCTA
>PLLD01000233.1 GCA_003141205.1 Gemmatimonadota bacterium | reverse complement strand
TCGCCTTCCTGCATGATGTTGAACAGGCCGACCTGCACCTTGCCCGCGAGGTCGGGCAGCTCGTTGAGAGCGAAGATCCCCCGGTTCGCGCGCGGGAGCATCCCGTAGTGGATCGTCAGCTCGTCCGACAGCAGATGCCCGCCCCGCGCGGCCTTGATCGGGTCGAGATCGCCGATGATGTCGGCGATGGTGACGTCGGGCGTCGCGAGCTTCTCGACGTAGCGATTCTCCCGCTCCAACCAGGCGATCGGCGTGTCTTCCCCCTCCTCGGCCAATCGGCTGCGTGCGTATTTCGAGATCGGGGCGAACGGATTGTCATTCACCTCGCTGCCCGCCACGATCGGAATCGCATCGTCGAGCAGGCTCGTCAATGACCGCAAAATACGCGATTTCGCCTGGCCGCGGAGCCCCAGGATGATGAAGTTGTGGCGCGACAGGATCGCGTTCACCAGTTGGGGCATCACCGTCTCTTCGTACCCGATGACCCCAGGAAACAACGGCCCGCCCGATCGCAGGCGCGCGATCAGGTTCTGCCGCATCTCGTCCTTGACGGAACGGAGCGCGCGGCCGGCTGCGCCGAAGGCGGAGCGCCTCAGCGCTCCCAGCGTTTCAGGAAATCCCGGCATGGCTCAACGACTTGACACGGTGCCACGGATGGGTATTTTGCTGCGCCATAACCTCCGAGCACTGTTTTTGCATGCACGGAACGTGCCCCGCTCGACTCCCCCTCTTCAGGAGATTTTCGATGATGCGCCTGGCTGTTGTCGCAGCTGCTCTGCTCGCCGTGGCTGCCTGTACGACGAAGGACACCAAGTCTGCGGCGACGGCGGACACGACGGCGGCCGCGCCTGCGATGGCGCCGACGCCGGATACGACGATGAAGATGGATACGGGCATGAAGATGACCAAAGACACGACGATGAAGGGGATGAAGAAGCCGTAACGCGGAATCGTTCTGTCAGTTGCGGGGCGCGGGCCAACGTGGCTCGCGCCCCGTTGCTTTAGTCCCGTTGCTTTAGTGGGGGGAAGGGAACGGAAGATCCGTCACCGTGCCACCCGTCTCCCCCTGTGCACGGTCTTCGCTCACCTGCCATCGGGCCGTGACGTGTGCGCCGATCGAAACCTCGCGCCGGAGCATCGCAAGCGCGATCCCGCCATGCCGCGGGGAATGCACGGCCGAGCGAATCTCACCAAGTGGCTTGTCGCCCTCGTCGACGACGAGAGCGAGGGCGGGAGGGATCACCGGGCCCGCGAACTCGATGCCGCGAAGATGGCGATTGACGTGCCCGCGAAAATGGATCCGCGCCACCGTTTCCTGCCCCGTGTAGCAGCCCTTGGTATAGGAGATCGCGCCCAGCTCGTCGAAATTCGCCTCCTGCGGAATGGTCCTATCATCGATCTCGACTCCCCACTCGGGGCGCCCCGCTTCGACCCGCGCGACCGTCCAGACGTCCGCGGTCGCCGCCACGACACCCACCGCCGTGAGACGCCGGACGGCGGCATCCCACCCGGCCGCCGGAATCAGGATGTCGAATCCATCGATCCCGAGATCGGGCACGCGCGCGACGACGCCGCCGATGCCGTCCCCCCCCCCGCCGCCGCTCCACACCACGCGATCCGGAATACGCAGGTGGCCATAGGGCGCGAGCCCGGCCAGAGCTTCGCGCGGCAGCTCGAGCGCCGCACCGAGCAGATGCATCGCGCGGGCACCGAAGACGCCGATGTCCACGACTGTCGTGGATACGTTGGTGTACGGCGCGACGCGCGGATTCACGTACTTCCGCAGGAGCTGCAACCAGCCATCCCCGGCCTGCGGTGACGTATCCACGAGGCACCCGCCAGCGTACGCGAACACGCGCACGTCGGCGATGATTTTTCCCTTCGGCGTGAGCGCCGCCGCATAATGACCGTGCCCGGGCGCCAGCGACTTGATGTCGTTGGTCACGAGTCCGCTGATCGTCTCCGCCGCGAGGGGACCGCGGACGTCGGTTCGGACGCGCGCCCGGCGATCGAACCACGCGGCACCTGCGTGGAGCGCCTCGTACGCAACGACGTCGGCCGGTCCCACCCCACTCCCGCCGACCGCGGGCACGACGACAGCCACATCACCCATGTACGGAACTAAATCGCGTGCCGCGCTCGGCGCTACCGCATCCGCTGCAACGCTTCACGAGCGCGCGGCGTAGGACGCATCGAGGAGATCGATCGGGTGTACGGTCCGTGCGTGCAGACCCCGGCGCGACAGGCCCGCACCGATCTGCATCATGCATCCGGGGTTCCCCGTCGCGATGAGCGTCGCCCCCGACTCCGCGATCCGCGCGAGCTTCGCTGCGAGTACGGCGTCCGATGTTCGGGGGTGCATCAGGTTGTAGATCCCGGCGCCGCCGCAGCACTGATCGGCATCGGCCAGCGGGACGAGCCTGAGCGCCGGGATCGCTCCCAGAACGGCGAGGGGGGGCGCCGCCACGCGCTGCGCGTGCAGCAGGTGGCACGGCGGGTCGTACGCGATCGCCGCGCCGGCCGGCGCCGCCATCCGCGCTCCCGGCGTCGGTCCGGCAGCGGCGAGCAGCTCGGTAACGTCGCGGACCCGGGATGCCAGCTCCGCGGCGCGACCCGCATACGCCGGGTCATCGACGAACAGCTTGCCGTATTCCTTCAGCATCGCCCCGCACCCCGCGGCGTTGACGCCGATGTACGTCGCGCCCGAGCGGAGGAAGGCATCGATGTTGGCCCGCGCGAGGCGCCGCGCCCCGTCCGGATCCCCGGCGTGCACGTGCAGGGCCCCGCAGCACCGTTGTCCGGGCGCGGCCCGAAGGACGTAGTCGTTGGCGAGCAGCACCCGCGCGGTCGCGCGATTGGTTTCGGCGAACAACCCCTCCATGACGCAGCCCGTTAGCAACGCGACCGACCCGCGGGTGCCGGGGCCAGGGGTCGCATACCGCCGCCAGTTGAGCCAGCTCGGACGCGTGGTGGCAGCCAGCATGGCGGCCGCAAAACCGATCGGCGCCGGCAGCCACGCCCCGACGGACGCCAACCCCGTCGCCCGGAGCACCCGCGCGACCCAGAGCGCGACAGCGAGCCACGCCGGACGGCCGAATAGCCAGAGGATCGCGCGGGCGCGAACGGGAATCGGACGCACCTCGGCGAGGGTCGCCCGCGTCGCCTCGAGGAGCTCCCCGTACGGTACGCCCGAGGGGCATGCCGTCTCGCACGCGCGGCACCCCAGGCAGCGGCCAATATGCGTGTCGACATCGGGATCGGTCGCCGGCAGAGTCCCCTCCACGAGGGCGCGCATGAGAACCAGGCGACCGCGGGGACTGTCGTTCTCATCGCCGAGCGCGATGTAGGTCGGGCAGGCCTGAAGGCAGAAACCACAGTGCACGCACGCGTCGAGTCCCTCGCGGACGAGCTGCAGGGGCGACATCGGTGAGAGGGCGGTCGTCATCCCCCGTCTCCCTCTCCGAAGATTCCCGGGTTGAAGAGCCCGTGTGGGTCGAACGCGCGCCGGACGCCGCGCGAAAGGCGATCGCGGCCCGTGCCGCGGCCAGCGCTGCCCCACAGTGAGACAGGTAGCCGCTCGGCCACGAGCGTGCCCGCCGTCGGTTGGTGCAGGATGCCCGCGCTCAACGCGACCGGATCGGGATCCGGCACGATGCAGCGCACGACGCCACGACCGACCGACGCGTGGATCAGTGCCCGCGGCAATCCCGCGAGAAGCGACGCCACGCGGGCCCACGTATCGGAGATCCGCGCCCGCGGTCCCGACAGGCGGAACACGGCCGCCCCCGCGGGCTCGGTCGTACGCAATCGCTCCCATATCCCATCGGGGCCGCCGATCCCACCCGCACCAAAGAGTGCCGCCCGGTCGGTGCCGACCAGCTCCGCGTTCCCCATCAATCGCACGAGCAGGACCGGACCATCGCTGGCGATCCCCAGACGCTGGGCGAGCGCCGCGTTCACCAGCTCCACCGCGACGGCGCTCCCCATGTCCACCGGCGGATTGCAGAGCATGGCGGCGAGTGCGCCCGCCTTGGGTGCGATCGCCACCGCCACCGTCTCGTCGGTCTCGGGGCGAGCGCGCAAGCGGACGGTCACCTCGGTGAGGATCCCCAGGGTTCCCCAGGCCCCGGTCAGGAGGCGCGTCATATCGAATCCTGCGACGTTTTTCACGACGCGGCCCCCGCCACGCACGATCCCGCCCTCTCCCGTCACCGCCTCGACCCCGAGGATGCCGTCGCGCGCCAGGCCGAACGCATGCGAGAGGGGCCCGGCCGACGCCGTGGCGATCGTCGCGCCCACGGTCGCACCGGGGGCGCCGGGCGGGTCGAGCGCGAGCCACTGCCCGTGTGCCTTGGTGGCGGCGTCGATATCGGCGAGGGTCGTGCCGGCCCGCGCCGTCAGCGTCAGGTCGCCCGGCGTATAGTCGACGATGCCGGAGAGTTCGCGCAGTCCCAGTGCGCGGGCGTCGGAGCGGACAGGGCGGCCGGCGTCGAGCCAGGTTCCGCCGCCCACGATGCGCAGGGGCCGACGCGTGCCGATCGCCTCGCGCACCGCGTCGCTCACGTCCGCGGTGGAGCCGACCGTGGCATCCGGGTGGACCGCCGTCGCCGTCACGTCATCGGCTCCAGGGCGCCCATTCGCGGCACGTATGGACCGGCACGACCTTCCCGGGGTTCACTCTCCGTTCGGGGTCGAAGACGGCGCGCAGCCGGCACTGTGCGTCGAGCGAGTCGGGCGAAAATATCTGCGTCATGTACTCGAGCTTGTCGAGTCCGACCCCATGCTCGCCGGTGATGGTGCCACCGGCCGAGATGCACGTGGCCATGATCTCCCGCATGGCGCGCCCGACCCGGGCCGTCTCATCGGGGTTCGTCGCGTCGTAGCCGATGTTCGGATGCAGGTTGCCGTCGCCGGCGTGGAAGACGTTGCAGACTGTCACGCGCTCGCGCGCCGCGATCTCGCGAATACGGGCGAGGACGTCGGGCAACCGGGTGACCGGTACCACCGCGTCCTGGACGACGAGGTGGGAGGAGATACGCCCCATGGCGCCAAACGCCTTCTTGCGTCCCTGCCACAGCCGCGCGCGCTCATCGGCATCCGCCGCGATCCGCACGGTGCGCGCGCCGTGAGCCCGGCAGAGCTCCGCCACCTGGCGCGCGTCGGCATCCAATCCGGCGTCGGCGCCATCCAGCTCCACGAGCAGCACGGCATCGGCGTCCACGGGATAGCCGGCGGCGTAGATCGAGGCCTCGACCGCCCGAATCGTGGGGCCGTCCATCATCTCGAGTGCGGCCGGGAGGATCCCCGCGGCGATGATCGCCGAGGTGGCGTGCGCGGCATCCGTGATGGCCGTGAAATCGGCGAGCAGCGTGCGGACGGAGTCCGGGTTGCGCGTCAGGCGGACC
>PLLD01000010.1 GCA_003141205.1 Gemmatimonadota bacterium | reverse complement strand
CCTCGCCCGTGAGGTCGCCAGTCAGACGGGAGAAACGATTACCGAGGCTGTCCTGGCCGCTCTACGCGAGCGCCTGGCCCGCCTGGAGATGCGGACGGCCGCGCATACGCTGCATGAGGAAATTCGCGCCATCCGCGCTCGGTGCGCTCGACTGCCGATCCGTGACCCAGGATCCCCGGACACGATTGTTGGCTACGATGACCGCGGCCTCACGCAATAGCTCGCCAACACGCACATGGTGATCGACACCTCGGCCCTCATCGCCATCCTCTTCAACGAGGCCGATGCCGAGCAGGTCGAAGCCAAGCTTGTCGACGCCGCCACCCGAGCGATATCCGCGGTGACACTCCTCGAAAGCGCCATTGTCGCCGAGACGCGCCTCGGAGAAGATGGCGGCCGCGAGCTTGAGCTCCTCGTATACAAATCCGCGGTGGAAGTCATCCCCTTCGACACCACACAGCTCGCGCTCGCCCGTCTCGCCTTCCGCCGCTACGGCAAGGGACACCATCGAGCAGCGTTGAATTTCGGCGACTGCATCGCCTACGCACTCGCCCGCGCGCGCAGCGAGCCGCTCCTCTGCAAAGGGGTGAGCTTCTCCGCGACCGACATCGCGATCGCGTAACAGGTACCCCGCCAATCCAACACGATTGCCTCGCCTGCTACGACACCGAGGAGATTGCTTCGCCTGCTACGCAGGCTCGCAATGACATTTCAACGGTTGAATATGCGCAATCCCATATCTCCGTTCCAACCCCTGCATATTTATGCCCCATGACCCTCCTGGCTTCTCGCATCGCTTCGCTCGGCACCGAAAACGCATTCAAGCTCGGTGATGATATCACGCGCGTCCTTGCGCGCGGAGTCGACGTCGTCCGTCTAAATCTCGGGGAACCCGACTTCGACTCGGCGCCCCACATCAACGAGGAGGCGATCGCCCAGATCAGGGCAGGGAATTCGCACTACAACGATCCGCAGGGGATTCGCTCGCTCCGTGATGCGATTGCTCACCACGTGTCCAGCACCCGCGGCATCCCGGTTGATCCCGCCCAGGTCGTCGTCACACCGGGAGGGAAGCCCCCAATCGGATTCACGATGCAGGCCTACGTGAATCCCGGAGATGAGGTGATCTACCCGAGCCCGGGATTCCCGATCTACGAATCGTGGGTCACATACGTCGGCGCACGCCCCGTGCCGCTTCCACTACGGGAAGACACCGGATTCACCTTTACCCCGGACGATCTTCGCCAGCGCATCACCCCCCGCACGAAGGTGATCGTCCTCTGCTCACCATCAAATCCGACAGGCGGCGTGCTCACACAGGAGGAGCTCTCGGGGATCGCAGCCGTGATCGTGGAGTGCGCTCAACCCGACGTCCGTGTCTATTCAGACGAGATCTACGAGCACATCCTATTCGATGGCGCCGAGCATCACAGCATCGCGGCGGAGCAGGGAGGGCGCATGCGCGAGAAGACGATCATCGCGAGCGGACACTCGAAAGGATTCGCGATGACCGGGTGGCGCCTGGGCTACGCTGTCCTCCCAACGGTCGAGGAGGCGGCTGTCTTCCGACAGCTCAACATCAACTCCATCTCCTGCGTCCCCGCCTTCATTCAAGAGGCCGGCCGGGTCGCACTCGAGAGCCCTGCGTCACTCCCGGTGATCGAGCACATGGTATCTGCCTTCCAGGGTCGACGGGATTGGGTCGTTGCCGCTCTCAATAGGATTCCGGGCGTCCGTTGCCAGAATCCCAAGGGAGCGTTTTACGTCTTCCCCAACGTCGCGGGCATATGCGACCAGCTGGGCATTCTCGCGGCCCATGCCGCTCTCCCCGAAGCCGCGCGCGCGCGAACGTCACCCGCTAGCATGCTGCAAATGTTCTTGCTATACCGCTACGGCGTTGCGACGCTCGACCGCAATTCGTTCGGAAAGATCGGCGCCGAGGGACAGCATTTTCTCCGGCTATCGATCGCAGCTAGCATCGAGCGACTCAAGGATGGCGTCAGCCGCATCACCCAGGCGAGCACAGATCGCACTGGATTTGCCACATTCATGCGAGAGGAGAAGCTCTGGACGTAATACGGCGCTACTCGGGAGGGGCACGAACCCGGTCTGCTGAGCCCCGCTAGCTGATCGGACCAATCCGGGTCGTGCCCATCCCGATGCGATACCAGAGTCGTCCCTCGGCATCAGTTTCTGGTGTCAGTATCGTGCCGGCGGGAATCGGAAACGCAACACCGGCGATCTCGATAACGGCCGTACGAGCACCGGGTGTAAGACGCTCCGATATGGGCTCCACGCCCGCACGCTGGACCTTTTCGGAGTCTTCGTCCTCGACAGGGGGGGAGGGAACCCGCCCAAGAGGGGACGAGACCGGCGCCCCCATCGAAAGGCTCTTATTCCCAGCCGCATTTTCGTCCTCGTTTATGACCCGGATCCGATATAGCCCTCGTTGCCCCGGTCGATGACTACGATCGATACACCCGATACGCTCCAGATCCAGGGCCGCCTGGGCAAGTGCACTGCGCTTGAAGAAGGTCCG
>PLLD01000083.1:14399-14876 GCA_003141205.1 Gemmatimonadota bacterium | reverse complement strand
CCGCCAGGAACGTCTCCAGCATCAGCCACGGACCGACCGTGATGCGGATCGCGTCGCCGATCCGCGGCAGCGCCGCGTAGGGACGCACCCCGACACCCAGCTCGATCAGCCGCCGTGCGAGCGGGATCGCCCGCGGTACCGGCACCAACAGGAAATTCGCGGCCGATGGCAGCGGCGGGAGCCCCATCTCGGTGAGCGCGCCGGCGAGCCGCACGCGGTTCGCGACCGCCTCCGCCACGTGCGCGCGCACCCAGTCGAGATCCCCCGTCAGCGCCGCCCCCGCCGCGCGCTCGGCGATCATGTTGACGGTGTATGGTCCGCGCGCCTTCTCGACCTCGCGCACCAGAGCGGGGGACCCCACCCCGTATCCGATCCGCAGTCCCGCCAGGCCGAACGCCTTCGAAAATGTCCGCGTGACCAGGATGCGATCGCTCCGCCGCGTGAGATCGACCGCCGACGTGCCCGCGAACTCGGCGT
>PLLD01000083.1:0-14392 GCA_003141205.1 Gemmatimonadota bacterium | reverse complement strand
GGATTGTTCGGCGAGCAGAGATAGGTCACGCGCGGCTTCGCCGCCACGAACGCGTCCGTATCGGCGTCCCAGCTCTCGGTCAGCGGCACGGCCACCGGGACGAGACCACTCATCTGCGCGAAGGTGATCGCCGTGTGAAAGGTCGGATCCGGGTGCGCGAAAATGTCCCCCGTCGCACCAAACGCCCGGATCGCGGAATCCAGCACCTCGTCCGAGCCGCACCCGGTGACGATCATGTCGCTCGTCGCGCCCACGTACGCCGCGATCTGCTCCTTGAGCGCCGTTGAGTACACTGTGGGATACCGGGTTACCGCGACCGCCGCGTCCGCGATCGCCCGGGCTGCGGCGGGAGGCACCCCCCACAGATTGGTGTTGTCGCGCAGGTCGACCGCCGCCGGCGTCTTGTCCGGCGAGTACAGCGGAATGTCCCGGTACGCGGCGCGCGCGATCTCGAGTCGGCGCTCCCGATCCAGCATCGATGTGCTCACGACTCGGTCCCCCTCCCCCTGCCGCTGTCCCCCGCCCAAAAATCTGCGGCTGCGGCGTGTGCCGGAAGCTGCTCCGCGCGCGCAAAGGCCGCGACGTCCCGCGCAAGCCGTTTCGCGGCGGCACGCTCCACCCGTTGATACGTCGTCCAGCGCACGAAGTCGAGAGTCGAGAGACCGGAATACACCCGCGCGAGCCCTCCCGTCGGCAGCACGTGATTGGCACCGGTCATATAGTCTCCAAACGCGACGGAGCTCGGCTCCCCCAGGAACACCGTCCCCGCGTCGCGGACCCGCTCGAACGCGCCGGCGGGATCCGCCACGACAAGCAGTAAGTGCTCCGGCGCCCACTCCGATGCGAACGCGATCGCCTCATCCAGCGACCCCGCGACGAGCAGCGCCCCACGCTCCGCGAGGGCCGCCTGGATGATCGATTGCCGGGCCGCCCCCGGAATGAGTGCCGTGACGGCATCCGCCACCTCCCGCGCCACACTCTCGCTCAGGGTCACCACGACGACCGTCGCGTCCGGGTCGTGCTCCGCTTGTGCGAGGACCTCGCGCGCGATGCCGTCGGCTCGCGCGCTGCCATCGGCAATCACCAGGAGCTCGCTCGGACCCGCTGGACAATCGATTCCCACGATCGGTGCGACCTGCAGCTTGGCCTCCGCGACGTACGCGTTCCCGGGACCCACGATCCGGTCCACCCGCGGCACGCTCGCGGTGCCGTATGCCATCGCCGCAATCGCTCCCGCCCCCCCCAAGGCGAACACCCGGTCGACCCGCGCCAGCGCGGCGGCGGCGAGAACGATCGCTGCCGGAGCGCCCGTCGCGCGATCGGGCGGAGTGCACAGGATGACTTCGCGCACGCCGGCGACCCGCGCCGGGATCGCCGCCATGAGAACGCTGCTCGGATACGCCGCCCGCCCCCCCGGCGCGTACACCCCCACTCGGCGCAGCGCATCCGGTCGCCGTCCCACCGTCACGCCGGGCTCCGTCTCGACTTCGACCGCGACGGGGCGCAGCGCTTCATGCGCCGAACGGATGTTCCGCGCGGCGCGCCCCATCGCGCGCCGGACCCCGGGCTCGAGCGCCGCCAGCGCCGCGTCACACGCCGCCGCGGGCACGGCGAGATCCGTCAGCGTGACGCCATCCAGCTCGTGTGCGAGCTCGCGGAGCGCAGCATCTCCCCGCGTCCGCACCGATTCGACGATGCCTGCGGTTCGCTCGCGCACAGCGTCGGACCGCGCCGTACTTCCGCGATCGAAGAGCAGGGCACGGTCGGCAGCCCCGAGCGCCTCGATGGCCCCGCGAAAGCGAAAGACGTTCATGGCATCAGCCTCTCGATCCGCGTCACCAGGATCCCCTCGGCGCCCAGCGCCTTGAGCGCCGCGATCGTTCGGTAGATCGAGGCTGCGGGAACGACGGCGTGGACCGCGACGATCGCGCCGCCGTTCAGGATGTCGATGACGGTGGGACCGTTGAGCCCCGGGATCACTTCCTTCACCCGGTCGAGCGCGGCGCGTGGGACGTTCGCCATGAGGTACCGCTTGCCGCGCGCCCGCAGCACCGATCCCAATGCCGTCACGAGATCGTTCAGCGCGGACCGCTGCTCGGCGTCGAGCGAGGAATCCGCCCGCGGAGCCGCGACTAGCTGCGCGGTCGACTCGAGCACCGTGCCTATTTCACGGAGTCCGTTGACCTTGAGCGTCGAGCCCGTCGACGTCAGATCGACGATGATGTCCGCAATCCCCAGATGCGGCGCGACCTCCGCTGCCCCCGACACCGGAACGATTTCGACCGGGATCGCGATTCCCGCAAAGAATCGTCGCGTGATGCGCGGGAAAGCGGTTGCGACACGTGGTATGCCACGTGTCGTCGATTTGATGTCCTGAAGGGAGGTGATTCCGCTGTCATCGCGCGCCGCGACGACCAGCCGGCATCGCCCGAACTCGAGGTCGAGCAGCGTGTCGAGTTTACGCTCCGATTCGGCGACGAGGTCCCACCCTGTCACCCCCGCGTCCGCGGCCCCGTCCGCGACGAACTCCGAGATGTCCTGTGAGCGCACGAAAATGGCGGCGAACTCACCGCCGAGCAACGCCGTGAGGGCGCGGTCCCCGCTGGAGCGGACCTCCAGCCCCGCATCGGCGAAGAGCGCGCGGGTGTCGTCGGACAGGCGGCCTTTGTTGGGCAGTGCGATTCTGAGCACGGTACGTGGGGTGAAAGGGGTGAAAAACAAAAAAGGCCCGTCCGGTGAGGACGGGCCGTCGGCAACTCTGGCGCGGGTGGGACCGTTAAGCGGCAGTCCTTGGCGCACACGAGCGACCGCGACCGNNCCGTGGTGCGCATGCGCGTGGTGGTGCCGACAGAGTGCCATGTGCGGTGCCATATGCGGGGCGCAAGCTATCGCGTCCCCCCGAAATGGTCAACACCTAATGTTGTCGTCTGATTGAAGTTGCCCCTGCCGGGGAATAGCTTCACTAGGGTCGCGCTCTCGGCGCGGCACCGATACGACATAGCGTACATCGGAACTTTTTTGACGATTTTGGAGGTGTGACGGAATGCGGACAATGGGACTGGCGCTCGTGGTCGGCACCGCGGCGGTGCTCGGAGCATGTAGCGGGGGCGGGGACAAGGGTGCGAGCAGCAGCGCCGATACCACGAAGGCGCCCGATACGACGGTTGCGGCACCTGCGGCGGCTCTCGCGGCTGCACCCGCTGCGGCACCGGCGGGCGGTGGGACGGCGATGCCGGCCACCGGCAAGACGATCGAAGTGAAGCTGATCGGGGACGAGAAGGGCTATCGCTTCGAGCCCGCGAATTTCACGGTCAAGGTCGGCGACGCCGTGAAGTTCACGAATGTCAGCGGCGGCCCGCACAACGTGGCCTTCAATACCGTTCCCGACGCGTCCAAGGGACAGCTCGATGCCAACATGCCGGCGACGACGTCGGCTGGCTCGGGACCGAAATTGGGTGCGCTGAGCGGACCGTTGCTGGTGAACCCGAACGACACGTACACGGTCTCCTTCGCGGGCGTGACGGCGGGGAAATATGATTACAACTGCACCCCGCACCTTGCGCTCGGCATGAAGGGAGAGATCACCGTCCAGTAGTCGTGGTGGTGGCTCTGGTTCGGTAGGAAGCGGGATGCCGGGGCCGGTTGCGACCGGCCCGCTGGCACCGTGGCTGGCGGCGCGGGCGCGTAATGCGCTCCGCCGCCCGCTGCGTTTGATAGGGGCCAGCGCAACCGCATTTGTCGCGGCACTCGTCCTGCTCATCGTCGTCCCCCGCGAATTCGCGCCCGCGTCCCCCGCCGGCGCGCCGGCCGAGCTCGCCCCCCCGATCGCGTTGCTGGGTGCCGCCCTCGTCATCGGTCTTGCGCTCGGATTTGGGTTGACGCTGGGCGCGGAGCTCTTGCGCCCGCGCGTGGCGCACACGACGCTGGTCCGCCTCGCCGAGTCGGCACGGACGCTCCGCGGCGGCGGGTGGCGCCTGCACGGACTGGTGCTCTGGGATGCCGGGTAGGCGCGGGTTGAACCCCGAGCATCGGAGAGGGTACGTTTCGCACGCAGCCATGAACGCGGCATCCCGAGTGGTCGGTTACTCTGACCGGGTGAATCACGCTTTCGCCTTCGCGGCGAAGCATCACGACCGGCAGGTTCGTAAAGGGGCGGCGCTCCCATATCTCACGCATCCCGCAAGCGTCGCCGTGATCCTCACGCGCTACGGCTGCGACGAGACCATCGTCCTCGCGGGGATCCTCCACAGCTTCGTCGAGGATTGTGTGCGCGAGGGGATGCCGCCCGAGGATCTCGATGAGCGGGTCACATCGAAATTCGGGCGTGAGACGCTCGCGACGATGCTCGCCATCACCGAGCGCCGCGTGAACGCGCACGGGATCGATCTCGGGTGGGAGGAGCGGCGATCCGATTATCTCGAGCGGCTGAGCGGCGCGAACGATGCCGGGCGCTGGGTGTGCGCGGCCGGCGAGCTCGATGATTGCGGGTCCCTGCTCGCGGACCTGCAGCGGACCGCCTTCCCCGAATCCGTCTGGGGGCAGCTCCCGCGCGGACCCGAGGCGACGTTGTTATGGCATCGCCGCGTGTACGATCGGTTGCGCGAGGTCGGCTTCCGGGCGCCGATCATGGACGAGCTGGGCGGTGTGATCGCCGCGCTGGAGGATGTGGCGGCCGCGACCGCCGCTAGTGTCCCGCGGCCAGCGTGAACATCGTATAGAAGGACCGCCCCGGTCCGGGCTCGTAGTATCGGCCACCGGTCGCATTGATCGCGACCGACGAGATGTACCGGCGGTCGAAAACATTCTCGAGACCGAACGCCACGGACGCCCAGGGGATGCCGAAGACCGCGGTGCCTCCGGTGCGGAGGTTCACGAGACCGTAGCTCGGTGAGCGCGGAGCCGTGTTGCCGTCGTCGACGAACATGCTGCTCGCGAGCAGCCCCTCCGCCGTCGCGAAGAGCGTGTGGAAGTGATACGTCGCGGCCGTCTGAAATTGGTTCTGCGGAATCCCCGGGATCCAGTTGCCGGCGTAGCTCGTGGCTCCCACGATGTAATTCGTGAACTGGAAGTGGGAGTACGAGTACGCGGCGCCCAGGTCGAGGTGCCCGAGCGTGCTCGACAGGCCGCCCTCGAGGCCGCGGCGGCGTGTGCGCCCCGCATTCCGGTAGTAGCTGCGGCCATTCCCCGCGTCGTACGGCACCAACTCGTCCCGGACGAAGGCGTCGAACGCCGCGAGATCGTACCGCACCCGCGAAAAGACCAGTCCCTTGAACCCGAGCTCGTACGTCGTCGAGAGCTCCGGGGCGAGGTCGGGATTGATCCCGCCCGATCCATCCGGCTTGGTATCGAGCTCCGTCGTGGTCGGCGTTTCGAACGACGTGGACACGTTCGCGTAGACCACGGTGAGGGGCGTGAGCTTCGCGACCACGCCGAACTGCGGGCTGACCGCGTGCAGCGTCCGGTCGCCGGAGTCATCGGGATTCGCCGGCGTGATGAGGTGATCGTGGATCCCGAAGTAGACGTTGTCCGCGCGCGCTCCGACCGTGACGCGGAATCGCTCCCCCAGGTCCACTTCGTCGCGCACGTACGGACCCACCGCGGAGACGAGCTCGCGCTGATCCAGCGTCGTCGCGCCGCGATCGACGTTGATCTCGGGGCAGCTTGCCGTCGGAGCCGAGAGGCCGTTGCAGTTCGCCCAATTGAAGCGGTCGTCGTCCTGGCGCTCGTAGTCGATCCCTGCGCTCAGTCGGTTGGTGACCCAGCCGCTCGGGATCGCGTAGTTCGCGCGCAGCGACCCGCCGCCTGCGCCGCGGTGAAAAGCAACCGTCGCGTAGGTGAGCGGGTTGTCGAGCCGGCGCGCGCCGGTCCACACGAGTGCCGTGACTTCGCCCCGGGCTCCGAGGGCGTGCGTCGCACTCAGGCCACCCTGCAATGCATCGACGGATTTGCGGGCGCCCTTCGAGATGTACGGCGCCGCGGCCGAATCCGGGTTCGCCCGGTACTCCGGGAGCGTGAGCGCCCCGGGATTTTCCGCTGTCGGCTCGTCGAAGGCGAGCCCGCGCAGCGTGATCAGCGTGCCCCCCGCGTTCAGCGTCGCATGGACGGAGCCATTCGTCGAGGCCAGATGGGAGTATTGCCGCGCGCCGGCGCTATTCGTATGCGCGACATCGACGCCATATGTGAGGTTGCCATTGGGTGATGTCCCGCCGGTCTGCACGGCCCATCGCTCGAGCCCATTCGTGCCCACGTAATCGCGGAGCAGGATCGAAGCGGGCGTCGCGGGCGCCGGCATCGAGTGGAGCGCAATAACTCCTCCGGCGCCGTTGCCGTAGAGCGCGGATGCCGTGCCACGGATCACTTCCACCGAGCCGATCGATTCGAGATCGACGAAGTCGACGGCCGTCTGGCCATCGGCTGCGGTGAGCGGCATCCCGTCGTAGACGAGGCGGACGTCGCGGACGCCGAACGCGGATCGGGATCCAAAGCCGCGGACGGAGATCCGCGGGTCCTGCGACGGATTGAACCGATTGTCGGCCGACACGCCGGGCAGCAGAAAGAGCGTCTGATTGAGCTGCGTGTGCGACTGACCGGGGCGGCCGCTATCGGGTTGGGTGACGCTGATGGCGTATGGCAGATCCAGCGGCGCGCGCGGAGCGTCGCGGCTCACCGTCACGCGCACGGCGGTCAGCGTGGCGGGCCGCTTCTGCGGTGTGGGGCGACGTGTGGAGTCCGGACGGGGTTGCGAGTCGGCGGCCGGAGCGGGCGGTATCGAATCGTGAATCGGCGCCGGGGGCGCCGCCGGCGTGGCGGGCTGCTGGGCGGACGCTGGAGAGGTCGTGCCAAGCTCGAGCGAGACGAGACCGACGAGACAGGCGAGCGCGCGAGCGAAATGACGGGTCATGTTGCATGAGTAGACCGTCATGCGCGCGCNNGCAAGCGACCGAGACGGCGCTAGGTCGGCCGGATCAGGGGGCCGTACTTGAGTTCTTCGAGCCGCGCGTGCAGACGCGGGAGCGCTTCGCTGAGCGCGGGCACGCGAAAGAGCGCCGTCTGCGATCCCCAACGGAGATGCAGCGCGAGGTGTCGCCCCGCGATGGCATCCGCGACGCAGCGCGTGGCGCGCACCGCGGTCGCCGTCACTTCGCGCACGGGGCCGATCGCGAACGATGGAATCGCCGCCGGCCGTCCGGTGTGATCGATTCGGCGCGGCTCGAACCGAAGTCCCGCGGGGCCGGTGTAGAGCACGCCGGGGGCGAGTCCGAACTCGCCGCGATTGCGCTTTCGCTCATCGGCCGGCGCGACGTACAGTGCGCAGGGGAGATAGTGCGTGTAGCCCGACGCGGGCGCGGGCGCCGTGGCCGGTGTTCCCGTCAAGCGATGGTCGGCCGCGGCGCCGATTCGATTGCGGAACCCTCGGATGTCCACTCGGCGAACCCACAGGGCCATCGTCGTCAGGACGACGGCGATGATCTCCGCGCGAATCAGCGGGTGCTGCCGCATGAAGGACGCGAGCACCTCCCAGCTTCGAGCCGGCGCGAGTACCGCGATCATCGTGAGAAGGAGGAGCTCGAGAGCGATGCGGCGCACACCGCGGAGCGGGGACGTGACGGGCGCCGGCACGGCGCGGGGAGCGATCGGCTTCACATTCGAATGACGGACGACACGGCCGAGTGCAACGCCGGAAATTTTGCTTTTTACTGCGACGGAGCCGACCAGATTTTACACAGTGGTCCGCATTGTGACATTAGTGTCCGACGACTCATATGATGCGCGGCGGCGGACCGTCGCCCGGATCACGACCGCGACGAGTAGAAGCGTCGGCAGGATGAGAATGCTCCCCTCGGGCCCGACCGTCCCACCGCTCCAGAGCGGCGGTCCCGACGGATGCGACGCGAGGAGATGGCCGGCTATGACGGTCCCGCTGTCCGGCGTTCCGTAGAAATACGACTGCGCCCAATCCCACGCGGCGTGAAAGCCGATCGGCCACCAGAGTGAGCCGCTACGCGACAGCGCGTAGCAAAAGACGAGCCCCACCGAGCCGGCGCTGACCACGCCGAGGAGCCGCTCTCCGCCATTTCCCAGGTGCCCGGCACCAAATAGAGTCGAGAGAAGCACTGCGGCCGGCCAGAATCCGATCCCTTCGGCGAGGGTGGACTGGAGATATCCCCGGAAAAGGAGCTCCTCCCCCGCGCCCACGGCGAGAAAGGCGACTCCCCACTCGAGCGCATACCGGGCCACGGCGAGCCCATGCAGCACGCGGCCGTCCACGGCGAAGAAGCCGGAGACCCCGAGACCGCCCAGCAGGATCGAGAGCGCAACGAAGCCCCACAGCGCTCCGGCGCCAAAATGGGCCGCACCGTGCCGGTCGCGGAGCCCGTACGACCACACGCTACGCCGCTCGATCCGCGACATCGTGAACGTCGCGAGAACGGTCGAGATGATGACGATCGCCTCGTTCATCGCGAGCGCTGAGATGGGTTGACCCGAGGCGCTCGGATGCGCGAGGGCATACAGCGGTCCGGGGAACAGGAGCCACAGGGCGAGGAAAATCACGGCGCCGAACGCCAGCAACAGCGCGACAAAAATGGCCACTCGCCAGCCGGCGCGGATCCCGTTGGGACCCCGAAAAACCCGCATCATGTGAATCCTATGGGTGGGGTTCGCGGGCGCCAGTCGTCGCGCCGTACATTTCGGCATGGTCGACATCACGAGCCGCCCGCGCGCCGCGGCGCGGCTCGCAGCCGGATGGGATGCGTTCGTTCGGTGGTTCGCCGCCCGCCGGCTGAGCGAGAACGCGATCCTGCTGGGCTTTGCCGTCGCGATCGGGGTGCTCACCGCACTCGGCGTCGTCGCCTTCTACGGCTGCATCGATCTCGCGTACGCTCTCTTTTTCAAGTGGCCGGGGCGCGTTCTCCCCCGGCTCGGCCTCCTCGCGTACCGCCCGCTGCTGACCGGCGCGGGGATCGCGCTCGCGTGGTGGTGCATGCGCCGCTTCGGCCGCGGCCACGACGGCATGAACGTCCCGGACGTGCAGCGCGCCGTCGTGCGGGACGGGGGGGACGTGCCCGCCCGCCCCGCGCTCGCGCGCACCCTCGCCAGCGCGCTCACGATCGGCAGCGGCGGATCCGCCGGCAGCGAAGGGCCGACCGTCGTCCTCGGTGCGGCGATCGGGTCGGGGCTCGCCCGCGCCTTTCGCTTCTCCCCGGAGCGGAAAATCACCTTCGTCGCGTGCGCCTGCGCCGCCGCCATCAGCGCAGCGTTCAACGCCCCGCTCGCGGGCGCCTTCTTCGCGCTCGAGGAGATCCTCGGCAGCCTCTCGGTCGCATCGTTCTCCCCCGTCGTGGTCGCCAGCGTGATCGCGGCCGTCGTCTCGCGCGCCGCGTACGGCAATCACCCGGCCTTTCCCATCCCCACGGAATACGGATACAACTCCCTCGGCGAGGTCGCCCTCGCCTATCCGCTGCTGGGCGTGGTCACGGGACTCGTGTCCGTCGCGTACGTGCGCACGTACTTCTTCGCCGATGCCCTCGCCCATCGCGTGCGCTCGCGCGTGCATTCCGCCGTCGTTCCCTGGGTCGCGGGCGCGCTCGCTGGCGCCCTCGTCTGGGCGTCCGGGGGAATGCTCGTGGGGTACGGCCATCTCGCCCTCCACGTCGAGATGTTCGGGCAATTCGCCTGGTACGCGCTGGCCGCTCTCGCCGTGGGAAAAATCCTGGCGACCGCACTCACTCTGAACGGCGGCGGCTCCGGCGGTGTCTTCACCCCGTCGCTCTACATTGGGGCCGCCACCGGCGCCAGCTTCGGCGTGCTGCTCTCCCATCTGTTCCCCACGCTGGGGATCCGTCCGGAGCCCTACGCGCTGGTCGGAATGGGCGCACTCATTGCCGGCGCGACCAATGCTCCCATTACCGGTATCCTGCTCGTATTCGAGATGACGAATGATTTCGCGATCGTCGTGCCCCTCATGCTCACCGTCGTGATCGCGCAGCTCGTCGCCCGCCGGCTCGAGCCCGACTCCCTCTACAGCGGTTGGCTCCGGCGTCGAGGCGAGGTCCTGGTGCCGGGTGGGGACGACCATGCGGGACGTACCGGGCTCCGCATCGCCGGCGTCGCGCTCGCGGCCCTCTGCATCCCGCTGCACACCGCTGTGTCGCAGGAGGCGCTGCGTCCAACGGCCCCCGTCGCGCTCCCGCGCTCCGCACCGATCGCCGCGGTCCACTACGACGTCACGCTCGACTCGGCCTCCGTGAGCCATCGGTCGATCGGCGTCACGATGACGTTTCAAACATCGGGCGACGCTCCCGTCGTCCTGGCGCTCCCCGCGTGGAGCCCGGGACACTACACGCTGCTCTGGTTCGCGCGGCGCGTATCGGACTTCAGCGCGCGCTCCGGTGCCGACTCCCTTCCGTGGCGGCATCTCGATTATCAGACGTGGGAGATCATCCCGCCCCGCCGGGCGGCGACGGTGACCGTCTCGTTCGCCTATCGCGCGGATACGATCGATCGCGCCGTGGCGTGGACGCGCCCCGATTTCGCGTTCTTCAACGGGACCAACCTGTTCCTGTATCCGGTCGGACGCGGCTTCGTGTGGCCGAGTACCGTCGGCGTGCACGTCCCGGACGGGTGGCGCATCGCCACCGGATTACCAGCCGCCGCGGCGCCGGCAACCTATGCCGCCCCGAACTATCACGATCTCGTCGATTGCCCCTTCTTCGCCGGCCACTTCGCCCTCGACAGTGCGCCGGTCGCGGGGCATTGGATGCGCTTGGCCTTCTACCCCGAGTCCGCCGCAACGCAGGCGCGCCGGAGCCGGTACCTGGGATGGCTGACCGCACTCGCTCCCGTTCAGGGCGCCGTCTTCCATCAGATCCCGTGGGACACGTATACGGTGTTCCTGGTGTCCGATACCGTCGTCAACGGCGGCGGGTTGGAGCACCACGACTCGCAGATGGATGAAACGCAATTCAAGGCGCTCGATCTTCCCCGCATGAGCGCGCTCTTCGCCCACGAGCTCTTCCATGCGTGGAACGTCAAGCGGCTGCGGCCGGCGGATCTCACGCCGTACCGCTATGACGATGCCCAGCCGACGACGTGGCTCTGGGTCAGTGAGGGGATCACCGACTATTACGGCGCGGTCTCGCAGGCGCGCGCGCACATCATCGATTCGGCCGCGTTTCTGCACACGCTGGCACAGACGATCGCGTTCGTCGGCGCGCGCCCCCGCGTGGCACCGGCCGACGCATCGCTCGCGAGCTGGATCGCGCCCATGGACGGCAGCGCGGGACTGTACTACGCGCAGGGGGCGCTCGCCGGGTTCGCGCTCGACGTCATGATTCGCGACGCCAGCGACAACCGCGCGTCCCTCGACGACGTCCTGCGTGAGCTGTACCGCACCACCTACGAGAAGGGGCGCGGGTTTTCCAGCGCGGAGTGGTGGAGCGCCGTCTCGCGCGCGGCCGCAGGGCGGTCGTTCGGCGACTTCGACCGGCGCTGCATCACGGGACGGGAGCCCTTCCCCTTCGACTCGATCCTGCCCCTCATCGGCCTGCGAGTCGTCGCGGATTCCGCGGCGCCCTTCTCGCCGGATCCGAAGCGACCACCGATCCCGTCGCTCCGCATCGAGCCCCTCCCGCACGCGACACCCAAGGCCGCGCGGATCCTGCACGGCATCCTGCACGGCATCCTCACCGGGTAGCGCGCCGCCGGCCCTCTCCGCTAGGCGGGCGCCGTCTCCACGGGGCGCTCGGCGCCGTACCGGCGGTCCACGTAGTCCTCGAGGATCGTGAGGAACTCCGACACGATCCCCTCGCCGCGCAGCGTCACGCTGAGCGCACCGTCGACGTAGACCGGCGCCTTCGGGTCCTCGAACGTGCCGGGTAGCGAGATCCCGATGTTCGCGTGCTTGGATTCCCCCGGACCGTTTACGACACACCCCATGACCGCGACGCGCATCTCCTCGACCCCGGGATACTTCTCCCGCCACACCGGCATCTGTTCCCGCAGGTAGCTCTGAATGTCCTCGGCCATCCGCTGAAAGAAGGTCGACGTCGTGCGCCCGCAGCCGGGACACGCGGTCACCTGCGGGGCGAAGCTGCGAAGTCCGAGCGACTGCAGGATCTGCTGCGCGACGAAGACCTCTTCCGTCCGGTCCCCCCCCGGCTTCGGCGTCAGCGAGACACGAATCGTTTCCCCGATCCCCTCTGCCAGCAGGATCGCCAGCCCCGCCGTACTCGAAACGATCCCCTTCGTGCCCAGCCCCGCCTCGGTGAGCCCCAGATGCAGCGGATAGTCCGTGCGACCCGCGAGGCGGCGGTACACCTCGACGAGATCCGGCACCTGAGAGACCTTGGCCGACAGGACGATCTGGTCGTGCCCGAGCCCCACCGTCTCGGCCAGGGCGGCCGAGCGCAGGGCGCTCTCGAGCATGGCATCGATGTACACGTCGCGCGCGTCGCGCGGCGCCGCCGCGGCCGCGTTCGCGTCCATCATCTCGGTCAGCAGATCCTGGTCGAGCGACCCCCAATTCACTCCAATGCGCACCGGCTTTCCGTGCGCGATCGCGACCTCGATGATCGCGCGGAAGTGCTCGTCGCGTCGCTTGCCCCCGACGTTGCCGGGATTGATGCGATACTTGGCCAGCGTAGCCGCGCACGCGGGATGGCGCGCGAGCAACAGATGGCCGTTGTAATGGAAGTCGCCGACGATCGGGACCGAGACGCCGACATCAGCCAGCCGACTCACGATGTCGGGGACGGCCGCCGCTGCCGCATCGGTATTCACCGTGACGCGGACGAGCTGCGAGCCGGCGAGCGCCAGCGCCGCTACCTGCGCCGCCGTACCCGCCGCGTCGGCGGTGTCGGTATTCGTCATCGACTGCACGACAATCGGGTGCCCGGATCCGATCGGGACCCCCCCCACCACCGCCGTCACCGTCTGGCGACGCCCGCTGATTGCCATGCATGAAATGTAGGTATGTTTCAGGCGCCTATGGCCGACCCCTCCGCCCCGCCCTCGATGGCCTCCCCTCCGCCCCGCCCGCTTCCTCGGCGCCGGCACCGCTGGGGCCTCATCGCCCTTCTCGTCCTCATCGTGATCCCCGCAGCCGGCCTGACGCTGTACACCTGGAGCGCCCTCCACTTCGTGTATTCGAGGGGGGAGCGCGCCGGGTACGTTCAGAAAATCTCCCACCGCGGCTGGCTGTGTAAGACGTGGGAAGGGGAGATCGCCATGGCGACGATGCCCGGTGTCGTTCCACAGATCTGGGATTTCACGGTACCGAGCGACTCGATCGCGGGGCTGATCAGCGGCGCCGACATCGGCAAGCGCGTCGCTCTCACCTACGAGCAACACGTAGGGATACCAACCAACTGTTTTGGCGAGACGCAATACTTCATTACCCACGTCCGGATCGTCGACCAGCCGTAGGTCTTGACGGGATCTTGACACCCGCTTGCGCCGAAAACCCGGTCTCTCTATATTCGCTCGCGCTTGCTTCGATCCCACCGGATCCGGGCAGGCGGGTCCAGCGCGGGGGACCCGGTGCTCTCGCGCGATAGCCGCTTTTGTCAGGGTCTGGCGCCTTCCGCTCCCCTCGACAAAGAGACTCGTTCAGGAGTGGGAATGCGTACGACCGGAAAGGTGAAGTGGTTCAATGATGCGAAGGGTTTTGGTTTCATCACCCCGGACAATGGCCAGAAGGATTGCTTCGTGCACTACAGCGCCATCCAGGGATCCGGGTTCAAATCCCTCGCCGAGGGCGACCTGGTCGAGTTCGACATCGTGCAGGGGCAGAAGGGTCCGGCCGCCGAGAACGTGACCAAAGCCGCCGGCGCAGCACACTAAGGCGCAGCGCTCTAAGCTCAGCAGCTCGCGATGTGACGACGGGGCGTTCCGAAACAGGGCGCCCCGTCGTGCATTACGGAGGTGGCGGTCGACCGCCTCCCCGCCCCCCGCCCCCCATCGGGCGCCCCGTTCCCTTGATCGAATCGGGAACGTTGAGCCACTGCTCGGGCGTCAGCTCGTGTTGGAGCTCGTCGATTGCGGCCCGCGTCATGTCGCGCACCACCGGGAACGTCTTGCGCATGATCCCGGCCATCGAGCCCATGTCGACATTGACGCCAAGCTTCTTCAGCTGAGCGCGAATGTCCCCCGTGAGCGAATCCAGCCGGAGGCGAAATGTCTGCGACGATCCCTGCAGCTGCGTGACCTGGTCATCGGTCAGTATTAACGCATCCTTGATCTTGAGAGCCGCGTCAAACGGGTTCTGGATGCGCTGCGCAAAGCGGTCGGCGATTTCATCGGCAAAGCTCTGCCGTTGGTCCGAACCGCCTCCGCCGGGAGCGCCCGGTCCACCCCCACCCGGGCCCCCCGGTCCCCCACCCGGACCCCCGCC
>PLLD01000148.1 GCA_003141205.1 Gemmatimonadota bacterium | reverse complement strand
ACAACAAGTCGCGCAATCCGGGGCCGAACTTCATGATCCCCTTCGGCAAGGCGGCCGTCGTCCGGCCCGGCTCGGATCTCACGGTGGTGACGTATGGGGCGACGGTGCACCGCGCGGTCGTCGCAGCGACGCAGGTGGCCGAGGGCGGGGATGGCGGTGAGCCGCTCGATGTCGAGGTGATCGACCTGCGATCGCTGTCGCCGTGGGATCGCGACACGGTGTTCGCGTCGATTCGGAAGACCGCACGAGTGGTCGTCGCCTACGAGGACTCGATGTCGTGGGGGGTGGGGGCGGAGATGGCGGCGGCGATCGCGGATGAGTGCTTTCCGTGGCTGGATGCGCCGGTGCGGCGGGTGGCCTCGCTCGACACGTTTGTCGGATACGCGCCGAAGCTCGAAGATGCCACGCTGCCACAGGTCGCCGATTTCGTCGCGGCCTACCGGGCGATCCGCGCGTACTGATTCGGCGCCGCCGTGACAGGCGCGGCCCTGACAGGCNNTGACAGGCGCGGCCCTGACAGGCGCGGCCCTGACAGGCGCGGTCCTGACGGGCGCGCCCGGGTCGCCGCGGGCGTGGCTGTGGATAGCCTGCGCCATCTGCGTGACGGGAGGGGTCGCGCTCGACCTCTGGATGGGGGGGCGCGGCGCGCAGACCCGCCGGCGCGCCATCGCCTGGACGATCGGGTGGGTCCTCCTGGCGCTCGCCTTCGCGGCGGGGATCGCCGTGCTGGAGGGGCGGGGCGAAGCGTTGGTGTTCCTCACCGGATACGCGATGGAGCTGGCGCTCAGCGTCGACAACGTCGTCGTCATCCTGCTCATCTTCAGCTCCCTGCAGATCCCGGCGATCCGCCAGCATCGCGTCCTGTTCTGGGGGGTGATCGGCGCGGTGGTGCTGCGCGGTCTCTTCGTCGCTGTCGGCGCGGCGGCGCTCGAGCGGTTCGCGTGGGTCGGGCCGGTTCTCGGCGTGGTGGTCGCGGTGAGTGGGGTGCGGCTCGCGATTCGGGATGAGACGGCGACGGTCCGCGGAGCGACCGGCCCGGTGCTTCGCGTGGCGCGCCGGCTCCTGCCCCTGACGGACCGGTACGACGGGAACCGATTCCTTACGCGCGCGCGACTCGAGGGGCAGGCCGGTCGCCGCGCGCTCCGATGGGTCGGAACGCCCTTGCTGCTTGCCCTGCTCCTCGTCGAGACGACCGACCTGCTGTTCGCGGTGGATTCGATCCCCGCGGTGTTCGGCGTCACGCGGGATGCGTTCGTCGTATTCACGTCGAACATCTTCGCCGTGATCGGACTCCGGTCGCTGGCCGTGATCCTTGGCGATGCCGTCGACCGGGTCAGCTATCTCCGTTACGGTGTCGCGGTCGTCCTGGTTCTCATCGGCGCGAAGATGCTCTCGGCGCCTTTCATCGCGATTCCAACGGGGGTGACTCTCGCCGCCGTGGCCGGGGTGCTCGGCGCGGCCGTGGGCGCCTCATTACTTTTTCGCCGGTGATGGTCGTACCCGCATGAGCATGAACATGAATACCCGTAGTTTCCTACGGGAGGCTGCGCACCGGTTCCTCACCGCGGCCGGCACGGTGCCGGAGCCGGCGCCCGTCGTCCCGCCCCGTCTGACCCCACGTGCCCTCGAGGCGCTTTCTATGTCGCGATCCCGTGACCGGATCCTCAACAACCTCGACGAGATGTATCGCGAGGCCTTTGACCGCGCGAAGACCACAGGCGACGACGCGCAGATGCAGACGCTCGATTTCGCCTACCGCCGAGAGCAGCTCTACTTCGAAATCCTGCTCGACGTCCGCGACGCGCTCGAGCGCCGCTAGGGATCCATGGCGCATATTCGCGCCACGTGGGCCGGGGATCGCCGCTTCGACTCGGGGAGACCGGATGGCCCCGCGACCCCGCTCGACGGCGCCGCCGAGGTGGCGCAGAGCCCCGTCGATGGTCTCCTGAGCGCTCTCGCGGCGTGCACCGGGATCGACGTGGTGGAGATCCTGGCGAAGCGCCGGACGCCGGCGACCCGCGTCACGTTCGATGTCATTGGGACGCGTGCGGAGACGGTTCCGCGGCGGGTCACGCGGCTGGAGATCGACGTCGCCATCGATGGCGCGGGGATCGAGCGGGCGCAGGCGGAGCGGGCGATCGATCTATCGTTGACGCGGTATTGCTCCGTGCGGGCATCGCTGGATCCCGCGATTCCCGTCACGTTCCGGCTGACGCTGAATGGCTCGGCCGGTGCTGCGATCGAAGCGGGAACGATTGTGGGGGCGCAGCCCGGCCCGGGTCCGATCGCCGCGTAAGGGGCGATCGCGGTCAGACCGACGTGGGACGGGTCGGGGAGAAGCCCAGGCGGTGCAGGGTGTCCATGATCTTGGTCTTCAGCCGGTGGGACGCGCACAGGTCCTTGCGGCAATTCCCGACGGCCTCGAGGAACGCCTTCTCGAAATCATGTTCCGGGTAGCACCGCGCGCAGAGGGCGAGATGGGTGCGGACCGACTCCATCTTTTCCGGGCTCAACTCTCCGTCGAGATACTCCCAGAGCTGATCGAGCGCGGCCCGACAATCGATTCCGCCCTTGAGGGGGGCGGGGCCCGGCGCGGCGGGCGGCTGGTCACTCATGAGTCACCGTGTCAGCGCCGGTCGACCGTGCGGTCGCGAATCCGGCGTCCCGCGCATAGTTAACGAGCTCGTGCTGCAGGAGACGCCGCCCGCGAAAGAGGCGCGAGCGCACCGTGCCGATGGGGATGTGCAGGATCTCGGCGGCCGCTTCATACGATTGATCCTCGACGTCCACCAGCACGACGGCCGAGCGGAACGGCTCCGCCAGGCGATCGATCGCGCTGGAGAGAGCCGGGGCCAGATCGACGCGCGTCAGGAGCTGGTCCACTCCTTCCCGTGCCGTCAGCGCTTCCCCCGCTTGGGCGGCGACCGACTCCACGTCCCCGTCCTCCAGATCCACTTGGTGACGGGCGCGTTCGCGCGTCCGAAGGAATGCGTTCCGGCAGATGGTGAACAACCAGCGCCGAGCGTCGCTCCCCCGTTCGAACGTGTGCCATGACCGATACGCGCGTAAAAAAGTCTCCTGGACGACGTCGTCCGCGTCCGCTTCGTTCCGAGTCAACGATAAGGCAAACCGGTACACGTCGTCGAGCCAGGGGAGAGCCTCGCGTTCGAAGCTGCGATCGTAGACCTCTTGCTCCGCTGGGCTCAACGCCATGCCCGGGAAGTTAGCACCTCTGCCGGAGGATGGTTCCCGGGACCGCTCGTAACTCTCTCCCCGCCCCCCGACCCCCTACACACTAAAGCGCATCCCGTCCATGCCGACGGTGATCCCGGCCGCCTCGACCGCGCGCCGCTCGGGGCCGTCCTCG
>PLLD01000024.1 GCA_003141205.1 Gemmatimonadota bacterium | reverse complement strand
ACTCTTTCGCCTCGCGTTCGGGGCGGCCGCGACGCCACCGATGTTCGCCGGGTTCATCACGGGCTACCTGATCTACGACACGGTCCATTACGCCGTGCACCACCCCGGGCTACCGACGGCATGGGGTCGCTTCCTCAAGCGGCGGCATGCACGCCACCACTTCGTCGACCCGGACCGCGACTACGGCGTCAGCTCCCCGCTTTGGGACTGGGTGCTCGGCACATTAGGCAGCCGGCCCGCAGAGCCGCGCGCACTGGCGGAGTAACGCTCTTTCGGCGCGCGGCGCGGGGACGCGCCGAGTTGCTATCCGGGTGCGGGGGTGCGGCTATCCGGGTGAGGGACGGGGCGACGCGATACGGGGCAAGATTAGGGTGAATGTCGACCCGACGCCGGTTGCGCTCTCCACCATGAGGTCCCCGCCGAGTCCGCGGGCGAGTTGCCGGCTGATCGCGAGACCCAGCCCCGTGCCCTCGGTCGCNNTGCACGAAGGGCTCGAAGATCGCGTGCTGGAGGTGCGTTGCGATCCCGCGCCCGGTATCGCCGACCGCGATGCGGACCACGGAGTCCGTGGCGATGCAGCGGACCTCGATCGCGCCGCGATCCGTGAACTTGACCGCGTTCGACAGCAAGTTGAGCATGACCTGCTCGAGCTTGTCCCGGTCGGTCCGGATCACGAAATCCGGCCCGCACCCCTCGAGGTGGTAGGACAGTCCTTTCTTGTGGAGGCGCGGCGCCACGGACGCCTCGAGCGTGGCGAGCACCTCGTCGAGGAGCACGTCGGCGAATCTGTATTCGAGCCGGCCGGATTCGATCTTGGCGAAGCTCAATACGTCTTCGACGAGGTGCAGAAGGGTCTCCTCGTTATGCCGGATGCGCGCGAGGTCGTCCCGCTGGAGGTCCGTCAACGGTCCCCGGATCCCCAGCTCGAGCAGCTCGACGTAACCCGAGATCGCGTTGAGCGGAGTGCGGAGCTCGTGGCTCATCATCGCGAGAAACTGCCCTTTGGAGCGATTCGCCTCTTCGGCGGACCGGCGCGCATCCTCCGCCGCGGAGAGCGCTTCGCCCAGCTGGTCGTTGGTCTGCTCCAGCTGCTCCTGCAGGATCTGCCCTTCCTCGACCTGCTGCTGCAGCTCGATCGCCTGTTTCTGAACCCGCTCCGACAGGTCGCGCTCGACGCGCTGCAAGCGCTTCGATTCGGTAATGTCGCGCGCGATCTTTGCCGCGCCGATGATCCTGCCCGTGCTGTCGCGAATCGGGGAGACGCTGAGCGAGATGTCGATTCGGGAGCCGTCCTTGCGGACGCGGACGGTCTCAAAGTGATCGAAGCGTTCGCCCTGGGACAGGCGCTGCAGGACGCGTGCCTCCTCCGGATGCAGCTCCGGCGGGATTAGCGTCAGAATGGAGCGACCGATGATCTCCGGACCTGTGTACCCGAATACGCGCGACGCCGCGGCGTTCCAGCTTCGAATGATCCCGTCGAGCGTTTTGCCGACGATGGCGTCGTCCGAAGATGCCACGATCGCGGCCAACCAGGCCTCGATCTCGGACGTGAGAGGATCGGTCGGACCAGGTTTTGCCATCGAGACCGAAAGAGATGACGCCGCACGCGGCGCGCGAGGCGGAGGAGTGCGTGGTCCATGCACTCGGGGGGAACCCGTCGAACATATCCAGGGGCACGTGCAAAGGCTAGAACGGGGAGCGCGCACCTTCCATGTGGCCCGCCGTACGCCCGACCGCGAAGGCGCTGCACTACGAAGGCGCTGCACTACGTATGATTCACCGGCACGAGAACGCCTAACCCGGGAGGATTCCGTATGAGCACCGCGCTGGACATCGGTAAGAGATTGGTCGACCTGTGTCGTGCAAGAGGAGTTCTTTTACGACATGGGGGGCTGAAGGCAGCCCGCCGGCGTGCTACGGAACGACGGCGTACCGCGCCTGCATCCCGGCCGCGAGATGCAGCGAGATGTGGCAATGGTAGAGCCACGTTCCGATGTCGTCCGGCACCATGTCCGCGACGAGCATACCCATCGTCGGCAGATTGATGACGTCCGTCCGCATCTGGTTGACCAGCACGGTATTACCGTGCCAATGCGGGGAGTGCCCGTCGAAATCGTTGGTTGAGGCGAAGACGTACCAGCGCACGCGTTGCCCCTTCCGTACGGTAAGCGCCCGCAGCGGGAGGGCGCCGTGCGTATATCCGTTGATCGAGAATTGGACGAACCAGGGATAAATGTTCTGCAGCTGATGCGGATTCGGGATTCCGGCAGATTCGGCATCCCGCGGCAGGTTGTCGGCGGCGCTCCAACTCTCCTCTTCGTGCACCTGCACGAAGGCAGTGACGAGCTCCCGGTCCACGTCGACGGGTGAGCCATCGCGCCGAGCCTTGCCCCGGGCGGTGACGATCAAGGGTCCCAGAAGCCCGGAGTTCACGTCGCGGATCTCGTCGACGTGCGAGTGGTACATCCAGATGATGGAGCTCCCGTCCATGGGCCCCGGCCCGGCGCGTTCGGGCACGAGCCAGGTGTAGGTGTGCGTCCCACCGGGAGGCACGCCGTCATCCGCCCTGTCCGGTCCTTGCGTGCCGTCGACGTACGGGGCGCCCTCGGAGTCCTTGCGATAGAACACGCCGTGCGGGTGCACGCTATACGGGTGCGTACCGTTATTGCGAAACACGACCCGGATCGTGTCTCCGACCACCCCGCGGATGACCGGACCCAGGAACCCCAGGTGCTCCCATTCGGGAGGACGCGGTTTCAGCGTCGTGAAGGAGCTGTCGGCATACTCGCGATAGAGCGTCTTGACGTACCGCGTCGAAACGGGGCGTGGTTTGACTGACCGGTAGTACGCCGTGTCGGTATAGGGCAGACCGCTGATCTGATCGACGCTACCCGGCACGTAGTCCCACGTGACGTCGTCGGCCGCGATGTAATACGTCCGCGTGACCGAACCGGGATCGCTCGCCAGCGAGCACCCGGCGAGCTGCATGGCTCCCAGCAACGGCAGCGCACAAACGACGAGGAATCGTGCATGGCGTCGCATCACGGGCTCCGGGAGAGGAGATGTGTGTGGGACACGCGGCGACCGGTGGACAGACCTGCGCGAACAGACAAGGCGTACACGCGACAACATGCCGGCGCAATGGCGCTACGTCAAACTACCGTCAGGATCCACCTTGAGCGCGTCGGGTCAAAAACCTACCACGGTCTGGAGCGACCCTCTGGGTGGAGTGAACCGGATCCGGATACAGACGCCGCCACAGCGTTTGCCCCGAAGCGGCACGCAGACTAGAATACTGTGTATACGACGTATACAGGAGCTGTTATGCCCGCAGCAGCGATCGCGACCCGCCTGCCCAAGTCGCTGGAAGATTACCTGAGAGAGTTCTGGACCTCGCGGGGAGAGGCCGTCTCGGCCGGCTTGCGGAAGTCCCTGGAGGAATGGTGGGTGACCCAATCCTTTCCCACGCTCGAGTTCCGAGATGGCCCCGCCGGGCGCCGGGCAGCCGTGCGTGGCGGCCCCGACGTGTGGGAGATCGTCATGATCGCCCGCGCGCTAGGCAGCCGTCGCGCTCGGCTGAGGGCGCACTTCGGCGACACGATCTCGCCTGAGGCGATGGAGCAGACCCTCGCGTATGCCGATCGCTTCCCCGCTGAGGTCGAGGGGCGTATTAACGAGAACGCCCGGATAGCGCGAATGCTGGGCGAGCCCGGTACGCCACGGGTGCACGGTCTCGTACCAACCGGCGCACGCGAAATACGACGGCACGGCGGGCGCCGTCGCACACGGCCCGCGCGTTAGCCCGCAACGCTCTCGCACTTGGGGTCAGGTCCGGCGAAGCGTCCAAAATTTCTTTTCGATCAGCACGTGAGTAAGGCGGCGGCTCGCGAATTGGTCGCGCGCGGCATCGACGTCGTGCACGTGGACGATGTGGATCTGAGAGGCCGGCCGGATGACGCCGTTCTTCGCCGAGCCATCGCCGATGGCCGCATCGTGGTGACCCGCAACTATGCCGACTTTGCGAAACTTGCAGAGGCGGCGGCCGTGGCCGGGCTCAGGTTTCCCGGCATCCTGTTCCTTCCGCGCTCGTTGGCGCCCGACGCCGTTGGTGCGCACGTACGCGCCATCGAGTCGTGGGTTACGGAGACATCAGCGGGTCGGAGGTCGGTCGCCAACACGATTGGATGGCTGATCGATTCCGATCTATAATCTCCACGCTCCTTGGTCGCCGGCTGTCGCTAATGCGAGGATTGTGCCTTACTCGAGTCGCCGGAGCGCGCTGAACATCTGCTCGCCTTGTTCGATCGGGACGTAATCCTGGTCGCCTTGGATGATCAGCACTGGCGTCACAATCTTGTCCGCTGCTAGAATTGACCGCATGCAATACCGCCTCTTAGGCAAGACCGGCGTTCGGGTGAGCCCCCTGTGTCTCGGCAGCATGATGTTTGGCCAATGGGGGAACCAGAGCCACGACGACAGCGTCGGCATCATCCACCGCGCCCTCGACGCGGGGATCAATTTCATCGACACGGCCGACGTGTATTCCCAGGGCGAATCGGAGGAGATCGTCGGACAGGCTCTCGCGGGGGCGCGCCGCGACAGCGTGATCCTCGCCACCAAGATCAACGCGCCGATGGGCGATGGACCGAATCAACGGGGGAACTCGCGCCGCTGGATCATGCAGGAAGTGGAGTCATCGCTGCGGCGGCTCAAGACGGATTGGATCGATCTCTATCAGATTCACCGCCCGGCACCGGACACGGACATCGACGAAACCCTCGGAGCGTTGAGCGATCTCGTGCATCAGGGCAAGGTGCGCTACATCGGGTCGTCCACCTTCCCCGCCGCACAGATCGTGGAGGCCCAATGGGTCGCGCGCGAGCGCGGCCTCGCGCGCTTCGTCTGCGAGCAACCACCCTATTCCCTGCTCGTCCGCGGGGTCGAAGCCGACGTCCTGCCGACCTGTCAGCGCCACGGGATGGGCGTCATCTCGTGGAGCCCGCTCGCCGGAGGCTGGCTGTCCGGCGCGTATCGAAAGGGCGCCCCGCCGCCGGAATCGTCCCGCGTGAAGCGGATGCCGGAGCGATACGACCTGTCGAAGCCGGCCAACCAGCGGAAGCTCGATGTGGTCGACCGGCTCGGCGCGCTCGCCAACGAGGCGGGAATCCCCCTGATTCACCTCGCGATCGCGTTCATCATCCGGCATCCCGCCGTCACGGCCGCGATCATCGGCCCGCGTACGCTGGCCCAGCTGGAATCTCAGATCGGAGCGACGGACGTCGTGCTCACCGACGATCTGTTGAATCGAATCGACGAGATCGTGGCGCCGGGCACGACGATCTCGGCGAGCGACGTGGGGTGGCAAAATCCGGCGCTGGCACCGGCGGCGCGCCGCCGATAGGATTCTCACAAGGAACAGCAAGGGCCGGGAGATGACCGGGATACGGGTGCTAGTCGGGACACGAAAAGGGGCGTTCGTCTTGACGTCGGACGGGGCACGCGTACAGTGGGAGGTCAGCGGCCCCCACTTCGCGGGCTGGGAGATTTACCATGTCAAGGGATCCCCCGTGGACCCCAACCGGCTGTATGCGTCGCAGTCGAGTGCATGGTTCGGGCAGGTGATGCAGCGGTCCAACGACGGTGGCAAGAGCTGGGAGCCGGTAGGCAATGCATTCGCCTACGATGGGGTCCCCGGAACCCACCTCTGGTACGACGGCACGCAGCATCCCTGGGAGTTCAAGCGAGTCTGGCACCTCGAGCCGTCGCTGACGGATCCGGATACGGTCTACGCGGGGGTGGAAGACGCGGCGCTATTCCGTTCGTCGGATGGCGGACAGACGTGGCACGAGCTCTCCGGGCTCCGGTGCCACACCTCGGGACCGCGCTGGCAGCCGGGCGCCGGCGGGATGTGCCTCCACACGATCCTCCTCGACCCCAGCGATCCGAAGCGGATCTTCATCGCGATCTCGGCAGCGGGGGCGTTCCGCACCGACGACGCCGGCAAGACCTGGCGGCCGGTGAACCGGGGGCTCAAGTCCGTGGGGATCCCCGATCCGAATGCCGAGGTCGGCCACTGCGTCCATCGCATCGCGATGCACCCCGCGCGTCCCAACGTGCTCTTCATGCAGAAGCACTGGGACGTCATGCGCAGCGATGACGCCGGGGATTCATGGCAGGAGGTGAGCGGTAACCTGCCGACCGATTTTGGATTCCCGATCGGCGTGCACGCGCACGAGCCAGACACGATCTACGTCGTCCCGATCACGAGCGACTCGCAGCATTACCCGCTCGAGGGAAAGCTCCGCGTATACCGCAGCCGTACCGGCGGGAATGAGTGGGAGGCGCTCACCAAGGGGCTGCCCCAGAAGGACTGCTACGTCAACGTGCTCCGCGACGCGATGGCGGTCGACACGCTGGATTCGTGCGGCGTGTACTTCGGCACCACCGGTGGGCAGGTCTACGCGTCGGCTGACGCCGGCGACAGCTGGGCTCCAATTGTCCGCGATCTTCCGGCCGTCCTCTCGGTCGAGGTTCAGACGCTCGCATGATTCGGGTCATCCTTCCGGCGCATCTGCGGATGTTGGCCCGCGTCGAGGGAGAGGTGCACGTAACAGTGGACGGGCCCGTAACGCGGGGCGCGGTGCTCGACTCCCTCGAGTCCACTTTTCCGGTGCTGCGCGGGACGATCCGCGATCATGTGACGCAGCGCCGACGGCCGATGGTGAGGTTTTTCGCGTGCGAGGAGGATCTGTCCAACGAGGCGCCGGACGCTCCGCTGCCCGAGTCCGTCGCGACCGGGGCCGAGCCCCTCTTGGTGGTGGGGGCGATGGCGGGCGGCTAGCCAAGCCACCCAAGCGGAACATGCGCCCGGTCATTGGGGTATGGGTGGGGCTGAATCCGAACTACGCCCATCGGCCGCGCACCCCCGCTTCGCGGGAGAAGAGCATCAAAAGCATTCAGCGGGTAGTGCCCTCGCAGATCACCTGCATGCCCCACGTCACCGCCTACCGGTCGGCCGTTACGCCGCCGTGGACTGAGTAATGCAAGAAACCGTACGCTTTGCGCAGGGCGCGTCGCTCCGCTCGACAGGCGACGCGATGCGGGAAATGAAGACTCGCGTAGCCGACTATTTCGCGACTCACGAGATCTCGCCGAAGGCGAATGTGGCAATGGTGGCCAAGACCGGCATCCTCCTCGTCCTCGCGTTCGGCCCATATGGGCTGATCCTGTCCAATCACTTCGGGCCGTGGACGTCGCTCCTCCTCGCGATCGCGATGGGCATCGGCATCGCCGGGATCGGCTTTGGCATCGCGCACGATGCCCTGCATGGCGCCTACACCTCCAGCCCGCGCCTCAACGACCTCCTCGGGTTGTCGTTGGACGCAGTTGGCGCGAGCAGTTACCTCTGGAAGATCACGCACAACGTCGCCCATCACACGTATACCAACATTCACGGCGTGGACGAGGATCTCGCTGTTTCGCCACTACTCCGACTCTCCCCCAACGCCAAGCGGATGTGGTTTCATCGGTTGCAGCACGTGTACGCCTTCCCGCTGTACGCGTGCACGACCCTCTTCTGGGTGTTCATCAAGGACTACAAGCTGCTCCTGCAGCGCGATCTTGGGCCGTACCGCGACAAGCAGCACGACCGCGCGCAAGTCGGCGTGCTCGTGACGGCGAAGCTGTGCTACTACGGATACGCGCTCGTGCTTCCTCTCCTCATCGTCCACTTTCCGTGGTGGCAGGTGCTGCTCGGGTTTCTGGCCATGCACCTGACGGCGGGGCTGATCCTCGGGATGGTTTTCCAGCTCGCGCACATCGTCGAAGGGACCGACCACCCGGTGCCGGACGATGCCGGACGCATGGCCACCGATTGGTGGTTGCACGAGATGAATACGACCGCGAACTTCGCGCGCGGCAATCGTGTGCTCTCGTGGTACGTGGGCGGGCTCAACCATCAGGTCGAGCACCACCTCTTCCCGAAGGTATGCAGCGTCCACTACCCAGCGATCAGCGGGATAGTGCGCGAGGTCGCGCAGGCGTATGGCCTGCCGTATCACGATCAAGCATCCCTGCGCTCGGCGATCGTGTCGCACTACCGCATGCTGCGGCACCTCGGGTCTACGCCAAGCCCGGAGCTGGCGCTCTCGACGTAAGACGGGCACGGTTCGTGCGCTCGACATCTCGATCGAGTGCCGCTACCCCACCGCGCCCGCGGTGCCGGTACGCCCGTAGGCGGGAGCGCGGCCGTCTTCCCTTCGTCCATCATGGCAAAAAAGAAAGCGCCCCCCTCCAAGTCAGCCTCCCCGGCTCGCAAGACGAGCGCCCCGGGCGATGCCCTCGCGAAGAAGGCCGCAGCCACCGAGACGCTTGCCGCGGCGGTGCCTTTCAACCCCAACAAGCCGGGGGAGATCGGCCGTAAGAACGCCGTCGCCCCGCCGACAGGGTTCAGCGTTGCCGCGGCGTCGCCGGCCGTGGGCTCGAGCACGCTCAGCGAGCGCACCGGGTCCGACAAGACGGGCTCGGGCACCGCCGTGGAAGGGGTCAACCCGCTGACCGGTTCCCTCGACCGCGTCCGCGTCGACAACACCGGACGCGTCCTGACGACGAACCAGGGCGTCGCGATCGGCGACAATCAGAGCTCGCTCAAGGCGGGGTTGCGCGGACCGACGCTGCTGGAAGACTTCATCCTGCGCGAGAAGATCACCCACTTCGATCACGAGCGCATTCCCGAGCGCATCGTGCACGCACGGGGCTCCGGTGCGCATGGCTACTTCGAGTGCTACGAGCCGCTCACCGAATACACGCGCGCCGCACCCTTCCAGGCCGCCGGCAAGCGAACGCCGGTATTCGTGCGCTTCTCGACCGTCGCCGGCGAGCGCGGCTCGGTCGACACCGCGCGCGACATCCGCGGCTTCGCCGTCAAGTTCTACACCGACGAAGGGAACTGGGATCTCGTGGGAAACAACATCCCCGTGTTCTTCATCCAGGACGCGATGAAATTCCCGGATCTCATTCACGCCGTGAAGCCGGAGCCGCATCACGGCATGCCGCAGGCAGCCTCGGCACACGACACCTTCTGGGATTTCATCTCGCTCATGCCCGAATCGACCCACGTGATCATGTGGGCCATGTCGGACCGCGCGATTCCGCGCAGCTACCGCATGATGCAGGGGTTCGGCGTGCACAGCTATCGCCTCGTGAACGACAAGGGCGAGTCCGTGTTCGTGAAGTTCCATTGGAAGCCCAAGCAGGGGACGCACTCCCTCGTGTGGGACGAAGCCGCGAAGATCGCGGGGGCCGACGCCGACTATCACCGCCGCGATCTGTGGGACGCGATCGAGACCGGGGAGTATCCCGAGTGGGAGCTGGGGCTGCAGATCTTCACGGAGGAAGAGAGCGAGCGGTTCAGCTTCGACATCCTCGACGCGACCAAGATCATCCCGGAGGAGCTCGTCCCGCTCACCCCGGTCGGCCGCATGGTGTTGAACCGGAATCCGGACAACTTCTTCGCCGAGACGGAGCAGGTGGCTTTTTGCACGGCGCACGTCGTGCCGGGAATCGACTTCTCGAACGACCCGCTGCTGGCCGGTCGCATCCATTCCTACGTCGACACTCAGATCTCGCGCCTGGGCGGACCGAATTTCCACGAGATCCCGATCAACGCGCCGATCGCGCCCGTGCACAACAACCAGCGCGATGGGATCCACCGCCAGGCGATCCCGCGCGGGCGGGTGGCGTACGAGCCCAACTCCCTCGGCGGCGGGTGCCCGTTCCAGGCGGGGGCGAAAGGCTTCGTGTCATTCCCGCAGCCCATGAAAGAGGACAAGGTCCGTGGCAAGCCGGAGAAG
>PLLD01000109.1 GCA_003141205.1 Gemmatimonadota bacterium | reverse complement strand
AGACCCGCTCGTCGAGTACAAGCAGGAAGCGTACGCAATGTTCGTGGATCTCATGCAGGACATCTACACGACGTTCGCGGAGCGCTTTCTCCGGGCGCAGGTCGTTTTCGATCCGCCGCCGGGCGCCGTGACTCCCGGGCGCCGCGGGCAGGGGGATCCGGGGAACGGCTCGTCCGGGGCACCTCCGGCGCGCCGGTACGACGCCATGGGGATCCTGGAGGAGGCCCCATTCTGGGCGGCGTCGGCCCAACCGGAGCGCGCCGCCGAGGCCACCGGCGCGGCACCGATCCCTGCGCTGGATATTGGCCCCGATGAGCCGCCGGCGCGCACGGTGGCCACCCGTCCGGAGCCGATGGTGGTCGGGGCGGGGCGTCCGCGGCCGCTGTCCGGCGCGCGCGCGGGCCCGCCGCCGGACACGGACTGGTCGAGCGTCGGGCGCAACGATCCCTGCCCCTGCGGGTCCGGCAAGAAATTCAAGAAGTGCCATGGAGCGACGCTGTAAGCGTCGCAGCGCAGCGTGGCGATGACGGCGGGCGGAATCGATGCGCGGCGGCCGGGACCGACCGGCCAGATTGCGGGGGTGGCGCGGACGTCCTCCCCTTGCGTCGAGGCTCTTGTGGACACCGAGCGATCGGCACGGCGCGTCGCTATGCGTGAGATCCCGGCGCGCGATCGCCCGCGGGAGCGGCTCCAGCGCCTGGGGGCGGAGCAGTTGAGTACGGCGGAGCTTCTGGCTATCCTCATCGGAAGCGGGGCTCGCGGCGTTTCCGTTCTCGATCTCGGCCACCGGCTTCTGGCGCGCGTGGAGGGATCCCTGACGGTGTTGGCGGCGCGTCCCCTCGCCGATGTCACGGCCGAACCCGGCGTGGGGCTGACCCGCGCGGCGCGGATACACGCCGCGCTTGAGCTCGGTCGGCGGGCGGCGGTCGAGCGCCCTGCCGATCGTCCTTCAGTGCGGGGCCCGCTCGACGTCGTGGCGCTTCTGGGGCCGCGGCTGCGGCACTTGCCCGTGGAGGAACTGCACGTGCTGCTACTGGATTCCCAGCACAGGGTAAAGCGCGATGTCTTCCTGACGCGCGGGACGCTGGACGCGACCACCATCCATGCGCGCGAGGTGTTTCGCGAGGCGATCGTCGACTCCGCCGCGGCGGTCATCCTGGTGCACAACCATCCGAGCGGCGATCCGATGCCGTCCGCGGACGACGTCGCGGTGACGGAGCGGCTGGCTCGGGCCGGGCGGGATCTGGGGATCCCGGTGTACGACCACGTCATCATCGGTCAACGCGAGCACGCGAGCTTGATGGAGCAGCGATGGGTGTGACAGAGGATCTGCAGGTCGCGGCGCCGTCCGCCGGGGTCGTCCTGAAGGACGTGATCCCGGGGTGGGCGGTACGCGACTCCCCCGCCGCCGAGCGGCTCGAAGCCGAGCTCATGGTGCGCGCGTATCGGTTCAGCGAGCGGGCGCACCTCGGACAAAAGCGGTTCTCGGGGGAGGAATACGTCTCGCATTGCGTCGAGGTGGCGAAGATCCTGGCGGATCTGCAGCTGGACTCGGTGACGGTCGCGTGCGGGCTGATCCACGATGTCGTCGAGGACACCGCGGTCACGATCGAGGAGGTCGACGTGGAGTTCGGCCACGAGATCGCGGGGATCGTGGACGGGCTGACCAAGATCGGGACGCTCCCCGCGCACTCGTCGCAGGAGCGCCAGGTCGAGAACTACCGGAAGCTTCTGCTGTCGATCGCGAAGGACGCGCGCGTGATCGTCATCAAGCTCGCCGACCGCCTCCACAACATGCGGACGCTGGAGTATCTCCGGCCCGAGAAGCAGCGCCGCATCGCCCAGGAGACGCGGGATCTCTACGCCCCGCTGGCGCACCGGTTCGGTATGGCGAAGATGCGCTGGGAGCTCGAGGATCTGGCGTTCAAGCACCTGGAGCCGGAGGACTACCGCGCCCTCGCGAAGCTCGTCGCGCAGAAGCGGGAGGAGCGGGAGCAGCTCATCACGCAGCTCGGGGCGCCGCTCGAGCGCCAGATGCGGAGCGCGGGGATCCCGTCCGTCGAGGTCACGGGGCGGCCGAAGCACCTCTGGTCGATCCACAAGAAGATGCAGATGCGCGGGAAGCCCTACGAGGAGATCTACGACCTCCTGGCCATTCGGGTGCTCGTGCCGAGCGTTCCCGAATGCTATCACGCTCTCGGGGTGATCCACGAGGGATGGACCCCGGTCCAGGAGCGCATCAAGGACTACATCGCGCAGCCCAAGTCGAACGGATACCAGTCGCTGCACACGACGGTATTCGGTCCCGGACGCCAGCTGTTCGAGGTCCAGATCCGCACGCGCGAGATGCACCGCACGGCGGAATTCGGGATCGCCGCGCACTGGGTGTACAAGGAGGGCGCGAAGAGCGCCGAGGAGCTCGAGCGGCATCTGACGTGGTTCCGCCAGGTGCTCGAGCTGCAGCTGGACGCGCGGACGCCGGATGAGTTCCTCGAATTCCTGAAGCTCGACCTGTACCAGGACGAGATCTTCGTCTTCACGCCGACGGGGGATGTGATCCAGCTGCCGAAGGGCGCGACGCCGATCGACTTC
>PLLD01000154.1 GCA_003141205.1 Gemmatimonadota bacterium | reverse complement strand
ACTGCCGAGGCTGTAGACATCCGTGCGGCCATCGAGCTCACGCTCCCCGGTCGCCTGCTCGGGGCTCATGTAGGCGGGGGTCCCGACGATGATGCCCGTCTCGGTGATGGCCGCTTCCAGCCCCGCGGCTCCCAGGGTTCGCCCAATGCCAAAGTCGGCCACCAAGGTCTCGCCGTCACTCGTGACCAGAATATTGTCGGGCTTGATGTCCCGGTGAATGACGCCGTTGTGGTGGGCGTAATCGAGCGCCCGCGCCGCCTCGCTCGTGATGCGAAGCGCGTCCTCGAGAGGAAGTTGGCGTTCGCGCTCGAGGCGTTGGCGCACGCTCTCGCCATCGACGTACGGCATGGTGAACCAGAGGAGGCCCTCCGGCGTCTCCCCCGAGTCGTGCACCGAGAGGATATGGGGATGCTGCAGCCGGGCCACGAGCTCGATCTCGCGGCGAAACCGCTGCGCGCCCAGTGAGGCCGCGAGCTCGGGATGTAGCACTTTGAGCGCAACGCGCCGACGGTGCTTCGTGTCGACCGCGAGGAATACCGTGGCCATGCCGCCGCGGCCGAGCTCCCGCTCGATCGTGTAGCCCGGGCTCAGCGCGCTTTGGAGGTCACCATGCGCATACGGGTCGCTCATGCCGCGCTCCCCCCAGTGAGGGCGAGCGGCCAATATGGGGCGGCCCGGCGCGTGCCGCCAGCGTGCTGCTGAGCTTGTAGATGGCCATTCGGGTGGCAATTGAACCCGACATTGATTGTCCGACATCGACGGCTGTGGATCCGGGCAGATCGCGCGCCTGTCAGAGGGAAAAGCGATTATTTGTCGTGATCGGGGTAGCGCGGCCGTCGCCTGGAAAGCGTGTGGGGGTGAAAGCCTCTCGCGGGTTCGAATCCCGCCCTGTCCGTGAAGTAACTCGTCCTTGCACACACCGTTACATGTTGATCGCAGAACGACCCCCCGTCCGGAGGATCGCCCACGCTATGAGGCCACCGCCCGTCTCCGTAATGCGCCGCCCGCGTGGTGTCGGCTTACGCGCGCAGCGCGACCGAGTGCGCGAGTGGGCTAAGCCCAACTCCGCAGAGGAGATAAGGCGGTCATGGCGGAAGCCCCATCGTGCGCATCACGGTCGCGAAGCGCGGGTCGCCACGAAGCGATGTCCACATTGGCTCGGACTTCATGTATCCGAGGTTCTCGTCGTGGGACGCCAGGGCGCGGCCTGCCGTCGCAAACGCGGAATCCGTCTCCCCCAACAGGGCAAATGCCGTGGCTTCGCTGTATTCGAAGGTGCCGAATATGCCCCGATGTAGCTGGGCGAGCGCGCGGCGACGCGCAGCCGGATCGAGCCGGGCCCGCAGAAAGTCGCGATCCAGACTCGACGTGTCGCGCATCGCGGCCAGGAGCCCAAGCGCCTCGTCCGAACGCCCCATGTACGTGTAGGTGAAGCACAAGTCACGAATCAGGAATCGGAGTGACGAGTCGCGCGCGAGCGCGGCACGGTAGACCGAGATGGCCTCGTCGGCACGGTCCTTCGCCGCGAGCGCGAGACCGTATGCGTCGGCGATGATCCCCGCCAACGGATCGAGCCCGATCGCGGTCGAGGATTCGGTCAGCGCCTCGTCGAGGCGCCCCTGCATCATGAGATACTCCGCATACCATTGATGCGCGCTCGCGTAATTCGGGTCCAACGCGATGGCACGGCGCAGCTCGGGCTCGGATTCGCGCCACCGCCAGAGCGCCGTGAAGAGCTGACCCAGCGCGGCATGACCCTCGGCGAGGGTCGAGTCGATGGCAAGCGCCCGCGAGGCAAACGCCAGGGCGCGCGCGTAGACGGTGTCACGCGGCAGCGTGCGGATCCCGTATTCCCAAAACAGCCCATAGGTGTCAGCCAAACCGGCATAGGCCCGCGCGTACCGGGGATCGCGATCGATCGCCTGCTGGAAATAGGCGGCCGCCTGGCTTAGCCCCTCCGGCGTGCGCCTCCTCCACTCCTCACGACCCAGGAGATAGAGACGATACGCCACGAGATCCTCCGTGGGCGCGGTCCGAAGCGCCTGGTGCTCCCCGGGCAGCAGTACGCCCCGCAACGACTGGCTCACCCGCTCAGCGACGCGTGATTGCAAGTCAAACACGTCCGCGGGCACGCCGTCATAGGGTTCGCCCCAGAGCTGTGTGCCGTCAGCCACGCGGACGAGCGCCGGCGTGATGCGGACTCGCGTCGTGCCATTCGGTCCGCGCGCCCACCGAACGGTGCCATCCAAGACGTATTGAACGCCCAAGGCGCGACCGAACTCCGGTACCGTCTTGCCCGATGTGCGGTACTGCATGACACTCGTACGCCCGATCACTTCGACCCCCGCGACGTGCGAGATGCGGGTCGTGATCTCCTCGCTCATGCCGGTGGCGAAATACGCGTCGGACGCGGCGCCCTCGTTCTCGAAGGGCAGCACGGCGAGGCGCACAGGACCGGCGCTCCCCCCACGGCTCACGGCGTGCGACCGCCACGCGAAGAACCCGCCGCCACCTGCCAGCAGGGCAAGCGTGACGCACGCGGCGGCAATCGCGAGCGAGCGACGCGGAGCGGCCCGCGAAGGCGCGGCAGCCGCCGGAAGCACCGGGGCCGCACTGGTGCCGGCGCCTCCAAGCACCGTGTGCCGGGCGCTCTCCAGAGCTTTCGCGAACTCGCCGGCGCTGGTAAAGCGATCGGCCGGCACCAGCGCCAGCGCCTTTCGCACGCACTGCTCGACCCCGTCCGGGACCGATGGCCGCGCGCGCCGCGCGCTGGGAAGCTCACCGCTCATCCGCTTCGCAATCACCGCCAGCGTCGTCGCGCCCGTAAATGGCGCTTCCCCGACGAGCATCTCGTACAGCAC
>PLLD01000237.1 GCA_003141205.1 Gemmatimonadota bacterium | reverse complement strand
CGGCGGTCTACAGTACCCCCGCCATCGACACGTTGGGGGGCGTTCTGACGTCCGATTCGACCATCGGCCACCGGACCCGCAACGTCACGGCAGCCGTCCTGGCCGACATCGTCGCCGGCCGTACGACGACGCAGTTCCTGCTCGTCATGTCGGAGTTCGCGGACTCGCACGACTCAGCCAACGACTACGTCGTCTTCCAGGCACCCAGCGGCTCCTACAACACGCTGTGCAATCCCGCGACGCGCCAAGGCGCGCAGCTGTTGATCTCGGCGCACATGTAGCACGGGCTGTAGTAGTACGAAGTACGGGCGTTTACGCCCGGTGCGTGATCCGTTCCACCACCGTATCGAGTACCTCGGCAAAACCGTTGTGAACGCGGATGGCGGCGGGGGTGACGTTGGCGTACTGTTTCGTCAGGCGCCGGATGTTGGTCGGGTGGGCGAATCTGCGGGCGGTCTGCACCTGCCGGGTGGACATTCTGTATTCGCTCATGAGCCAGACGACGTCGAGCGCGCGGATCGCCTGAACGACGGTTCGGGGTGACGCCCACCCTGCGCGCGTCAGGCGGCGCTCCACGGTCCGGAGAGTCGACCCGCTCCAGAGCGCCAGTTCGCTGACATTGTGGTGCTGCGGTGCCTGGAGGGCGGCGACGATCAGAAAGGAATCGAGACCGGTGGGGGCCCGCTTGATGCGTCGCAACAAACTCGGTGCGACCGAGAGCCAGTCGGGCCCCTGTAACACCCCCCGGACCGTGCGGGCAAGCAATCGGGCCGGCCGCGGCACGAGTTGGACGGGCAGCCGCCGCACCAGGATCTCGCGCAGCACGTCGACGCGCCAGGGAGATAGCTGGTCGTAGACGATCACGGGCACGCCTTTCGCGCGCGCCGCGAGCGTCTCGATCATATCGAGGCTGGATCGCCCAGCTTCGTCCTGCAGCTCGAGCACGACTACCTGGATCTCGTGCGCCGTGGCTGCGGCGATTAGTGCAGCCGGGTTGGGCGCAAACCGTGTGACACCGATCGGTGCCAGCTGCCGAGCGATATCATCTCGCGCGGTCTGTCGTTTGAACAGAGCTCCGATAACGGCCATTCGCACCCCCGGGGGGAGTTGCTGCGCCATTCTAATATGTGGTAGTCCGAGCGTCTAGCCACAAGGAATTGGTCTCGGTGTCGTCCTGAGGCCACACATGTCGTTTTGGGGTGCCATCTGTCGCGTGGGGATGATTGTACGGCGCCACACGCCACGGTACCGTACCGCGCGTGAGGCTTTTCACCGCACGATCGCGCCAGGCCCCGACGGGCGCGGAACACGGGTTGCTCCGGCAAGCGCCGCATGTGGTCGCCACGACACAGGGGGAGTCGACCGTGCTGCTCGATATCCAGCGGGGCCGGTACCATACCCTGAACGCAGTCGGCGGCCGGGTCTGGGCCCTGCTCGCCTCCGGCACGACGCACGCGGCGATCGCGGCGACGCTACGCGCCGAGTACGCGCTCGATCCTGAGGACGCGGAAGAGCGGATCGGGCGGGACGTGACGGCTATGCTTCAGCAGTTGCATTCGGCCGGTCTCCTCGCGGAGGACGCGTGCTAGGCGCGGGGACGCCCGAGACCGGGGCGATGCGGATCGGCGCGGCGTGCTCGGATGCGCGCTCGCCAGAGCTGGGCGTTCCCGGTGTGGTGAGGTGTGGTCTCGTGATCGCGGGACTCAAGCTGGGACTCGCAACCACGGGGTTCGCGCGTACCCTGCGCTGGGTGGAGCGCCGCTCGGCCCATGCGCTCGAGCATCCGGGAGATGTGGCGCCCATTGAAGCGGTGGCGCATGCGGTGGCAATGGCCGCGGCGCTCTATCCGGGGCGCGCGCTCTGTCTCGAGCAGTCGTTGACGCTCTACTACCTGCTCCGCCGGCGGGGGATCGACGCGCGGTTGCGGCTCGGGGTACAGCCGCATCCCTTCAGCGCCCACGCCTGGGTGGAGTATGGTGGGGCGCCCCTCAACGACTTCCCGGAGCACGTGAAGCACTTCATCGCGCTCCCGGAGGTGCGTCCGTGAACCTCTTCCTGCTCCTTGTCGATCCGGATGGCGGTCCGATCCCGGAGGAGACGCGGCGCCGGTACGAGCGGGCGCGCTGTTGCACGGACCTTGAGCTGGCGTGGCACGATGCGGGCTCGGCGGTGGTCCTCCTCGGGCGGGACGATCTTGCGCGCGCGGGGTTCGGGCCGGTGGTAGCGCGGTGGGAGACCTATCTCGCGGGCGGCAATGTCCGCCTCGATAATCGCCCCGATGTCGTGCGGTGGGCGGGATGTCGCGATCTCGGCCGCGCAGACATGAGCGACCTCGATCTGGTCGTGCGGGCGGTGGCGCGCCGTGGGGAAGGGGTGATCGCGGACATCCTGGGCGACTTCGCCTTTGCGATCTGGGACGCGGCCACCCGGCGCGTGGTGGCGGCGCGGGATGCCTTTGGCGTCAAACGGCTTAGCTATCGGGACGACCCGCATCTCCTGGCCTTCTCGTCGCGGGCCGAGCTGCTGGCGGACGGGGACGCGTACGACATCCAGCCGCTGGTCGAGATGATCGCCCTGTGCAACCCGTCGCCGGATCGCACCGTGTACGCCGGGGTGCGCGCCGTGCCGCCAGCGTCGGTGGTGCGGGGAAGGGGAGGGTCCCTCGCTGTCCTCGAGTACTGGTCGCCGGAGCGGTTCGAGCCGCGGCCTGTGGCGCGTGGTCGGGAGCAGGACTGTTACGACGCCTTTCGCGCCCTCTTCGCGGAGTCGGTGCGGCAGCGGCTCATGGGGGAGGGGGATGTCTGGTCCCAGCTCTCGGGCGGTCTCGACTCCTCATCGGTCGTGAGCATGGCGCAGTGGCTCGCGCAGCGCGGCGAGGTCCCGCATGGCGTGGCGGGGACGGTCTCCTGGGTCTACCGGTGGAGCACCGACGGGGACGAGCGGGAGTATTCCGATGCGGTCGCTCGGCATTGGGGCGTGCGGAACGAGGTCATGCTCAACGACTGGTTCTGGGAGGATGACGGCGAGCCACCTCCGCTGACCGATGAGCCTGACCCGGAATATGTGACGTGGGCACGTGAGCGCCGGACGGTTCGTCTGATCCGCGCAAACGGTGGCCGCGTGCTCCTCACGGGTCTTGGCAGCGACCAGTACCTGCTCGGCAACATGCTTTTCTTTCCCGACTGGATCTCCGAGGGACGAGTCGCCTTGGCACTGCGGGAGATACTTCGGCGTGCCGCATTGGGCCGGGTCTCGTTCTGGGAGCTCGCGTACAAGAACGCGCTCCTCCCATTGCTACCTGCCATCGCACGTGATCGGCTCGTACCAGGCGCCAAGGCGCCTTCATGGATCAATCCTGATCTCGCCGCGCGATTTGGCGTCGCCCGCACCGCTGAAGCGGGAGGCTATGACGGTCCCGCTCGCGGCAAGTATCACTATCTCGTGAGGCGGGACATTCAATCCCTCCATCGCAACCTGCGGCGCAATCTGTTTATCGACGACCACCTCGACGTGCGCCACCCATTTCTTTATCGGCCTCTCGTTGAATTCGCGCTGCGGCTACCCGCGGAGATGTGCGTGCAGCCGCATGCGCGGAAGTGGGTGCTCCGGGAGGCGATGAAAGGCCTACTCCCCGAGGTCGTCCGAACGAGAGTAGGAAAAGGGTCCAACTTCGGCGGCGTGCGCCAGTCTCTACTCCATGAGCGCGAACCCATCCTCGCGCTGCTGGCCAATCCGATACTGGCTCAAATCGGATGCATCGACGGTGCTGCGGCACATCGTGGATTTGAACTAGCGCTTCACACTACCGACGAGTCCCATATCTGTGCCATCGCCTACACGCTGGCGGTGGAAACGTGGTTGCAAGCCCGATCCGGTCGGCGGGTCGTCGAACGCAATGTCACTGTGATTACACGCACGAATCACGATCAACCGTCAATTGACGGTCCACCCAACAGGAGGCTTTATGAAGCAGCCATATGAAACTCCGGCGATTGTCGCCGCGGCGGATGTCGTGCCGGCCACGCGCAACGGGCACCCAGTTCCTGGTGAAGGCATCACGGGTCTCGGCGCCGTGGGAGCAATTGGGTTCTCGCTCTAGCTAGACAAGGTTCTTTGACATAGAACACGCCGATGACCGCCGACCGGATCGGGCTTAAGCGCCTAAGTTGTGCACGAACTTATGTGCCGGTGTCGCGAAATGGAGGAAGTGTGTCACGAAGATATTGGTCGAACCATGCCAGGATGCGCGCGTAATAGTCACGCTGCTGCGCGAGCGACGCGTCGGTAAAAGCATGCCGCACTTGAGGGTACTCGGCGTAAGCCACATCCTTACCTAGTCGGCGGAGCGCTACGTAGGTCTCGCGGGATAGGGTCGGATCGTCGCGGTCGCCATGAATCAGCAATAGCGGCGTTGCGACACGGTCGAGATAGAAAAATGGGCTATTCTCAATAAAGCGGTCGCGCCGATCCCAGACGCTGGCTCCCATAAGACCCTGACCGCTTTCCGCCCACCCCGTCCCCCAGCTATAGCCGCTTTCATTTAAGAGGGTGTATTCGGATACCAGATTCGCTCCGACGCCAGCCACCGTCACGGCGGCTCGAAATCGCGGCGTCGTGGTCAGGAGAGCGAGGGTGGAATAGCCGCCGTAGCTGTACCCCCCTACGCCGATCCGGGCGGAATCGGCAATACCGAGCTCGATAAGTTTGTTGACTCCCGGCAAGACCGTTTTCGCAAGATCCAACATGGGCGTTCCGACGTGCTGCGGAGCATCGGGAATGAGAACCGCATACCCACGGGTTGCTAATACCTGCATGTTGTATTCGAGCGGCTCCAAGCCGAAGCGATTGAGATCGGCATCCGAGCGAGCGCCCCCGTATACCCACACGACAACTGGATACTGGTGTCCCTCGACATAGTTCGGCGGGAGTAATACCGCACCATGGAGCGTTTCGCCATCGAGACTCAGCCAATTTATGCGTCGGGTCTTGCCGAAGGCGTAGCTGTCGAACTGCGGGTTTAAGTGTGTCATTCGGCGGCGGTTCAGGAAGTCGTTATCCGCGAGCCATAGATCGTCAGGCGTATTAGCCCGCTGGACGGGGAAAACGATCTGTGATCCAACCGCGTCGATCTTAAACGTGTCTGTCCATTGGAAAAAGCTGGCGATGTCGTCTTCGAACAGGACGTGCGTGCGTCCCGTCGTGAGATCGATCTTTCCGATACCTTCGCGACAGGTCGCGATGTCCCGTATGGCGACGTATAAGGCGTTGTCACCTGACGTGTGCCACGGAACGCCACTGAAAGCCCCGGCGATGATGGAACGCATCTGGTGGCCCGTATACGACCCCACCGCTTGAAGTCGGGAACCGTTCGCTTCGGCGCGCCAAAGCGTATCGGATCCAACGAGATAGAGGGATCGACCGTCGGGCGCCCACAATGGGCCGCGGGCCGGATCACCGAAGCGGGGGTGCGGCCCGGGCGTGACAATAATTGGCGATGAGCCATTCAGCGGAATCACCATCGCATCTTGACGGTTTGCCCTGCCGTACGTGGTGGCGACGTATGCCAGGTCGCGCCCAGTCGGGGACCACGTGAAATGACCGAATTCATTTCCAACGAGGTTATGTGCCAACACGTGGCTGATGCCGTCCGCAAGATTCACGATGGAGAGATCGAGCAAACCGTCCTGCGACTGATAGCTCTCCATGCCGCGAAGCACGGTATACGCGATGGTTTGACCGTTCGGGGAGGCCGCATAACTCGGAATCGGCAGCGCACGCACGATGCGGCGTACGGCGCCCGTCTGCGCATTGACGACGGCGAGATCGGCAACAAATAATCGTGCGAGGGCGCTGTTTACGCCCTCTCCATCACGATCGGTCGTGCGATCGAATACACGTACGATTGTGTGGTTGCTATCGGACGGTGCGTGGCTCCGCACTGCACCCTTGGACGCCGTATCCAGACTTTCGGGAACCACTTTCACAACGATAAGACGCCCATCCGAGGTCCATCGGGGCCCTT
>PLLD01000288.1 GCA_003141205.1 Gemmatimonadota bacterium | reverse complement strand
AATCCCTGGACCGCCTCGTCCCAGTGATGCCGCCGGAACTGCTCGATCGATGCCTGGTACAGCTTGTCGGTCGACCCGGAGTACCGCTTGATGTCCCACTTGTTGCCGCACGCGGCGACCGCGAATGCCCCCACCACAACCCCCACCGCCGCCACCCCGACGCCCCGCCACGAACGGGCCGGACGCCCGCTCACGTTCTGCCGCCCGCGCCCGCGTATCCCGCCCCCGCGTCCCCCGCCTTCTGTCGCTTCACCATCGATCGGTATCCCTCGACTCGTCCATCGTCCGGGTGCAGCTCCGCCGCACGGTCCCACATCTGCTCGGCCGTGCCGACCGCCCCCTGAAGATACGCGGCGAGACCGCGCAGCAGCAGCGCGTCGAGCTGGTGCGGCTGCACCACGAGGATCTGATCGAGCGCATCGGCGGCGTCCGCGTACCGCTCCGCCTCGAGCAGCGTGTGCGCGAGCACCAGCCGTATGTCGACGTATGCCGGGCGCAGCTCCAGGGCGCGGCGGTATTGTGCGATGGCCTGGGGCGCGGCCCCTGCGGCGCGATACTCGTCGCCCAGATGCGCGTGCGCGTTCGCGATCCGGTTCGCCGCGGTGATCGGCAAGCCCGTGTGATCCGGCTGCCCCAGCTCATCGGCGTGGGCGAACGCCGCGGCCGCCGCCTCCGACCGGCCGAGTCCCGTGAGCAACACGCCGCGATTGAGGTGCGCATCGAGATACCGCGGGTTCTGGACCAGGGCGCGGTCGAGCGCGGCTAGCGCCTCGTGCGGGCGGTCCAGAAGGGCGAGCGAGAGCCCCAGAAGATTGTACGCGTCGGCATAGTGACAGCCGGCGTCGATGGCATCCTCGAGCAGCGCCGCGGCACCGGCGTAGTCCTGAATGGCGAATCGCTCGCGCGCGCGCTCCACGGGATCCGCCGCGAGCGCGGCAAGATCGCGGAGCAGTGGCGGTGGTGTCGGTTTGCGTGCGCGCGGGCTCATGCCCGGATCTTGGGCGCCATCCGATCGCTTCCGCGCAGCGAGCGGAAATATTCGATCGTCCGCGCCAGCCCCTCGCGGACGGCCACGTGCGGCTCCCACCCGAGGAGGGATCGAGCGCGCGTGATGTCCGGACGCCGCACCCGGGGATCGTCTGCGGGCAGCGCGCGATGGACGATCGTCGATCGCGTGCCCGTGAGCTCGACGACGAGGTCGGCCAGCTGCCGCACCGTGTACTCGTCGGGATTGCCGATGTTGACCGGGTCCGGGTCGCCCCCGTGGAAGAGACGCACGATCCCGTCGATCTCATCGTCGACGTAGCAGAAGCTCCGCGTCTGCGACCCGTCGCCGTAGATCGTGATCGGCTCCTCCATGAGCGCCTGGACGATGAAGTTGGAGACGACGCGCCCATCGCGCGGTCGCATCCGCGGACCGTACGTGTTGAAGATCCGGACGATCCGCGTGTCCACCCCATGGAAACGGTGGTACGCCATCGTTATGGCTTCGGCGAAGCGCTTCGCCTCGTCGTACACACCGCGCGGCCCGATCGGATTGACGTTGCCCCAATACGATTCGGTCTGCGGATGGATCAGCGGATCGCCGTAGACCTCGGACGTCGAGGCGAGGAAAAAGCGCGCGCCCTTGGCCTTCGCGAGTCCCAGCGCGTTGTGCGTCCCGAGCGCGCCGACCTTCAGGGTCGGGATCGGATGCTCCAGGTAATCCACGGGGCTGGCCGGCGACGCGAAGTGCAGCACGCCATCGACCGGGCCCGCGACGAACGTGTACGTCGAGATGTTGTGCTGCAGGAACTCGAACCCGGGGCGCCCGATCAGGTGCGCGATGTTGTCGGGGTGCCCCGTGACGAAGTTGTCGAGTCCGACGACCTGGTGGCCATCCCGCAGGAACCGCTCCGCGAGGTGCGAGCCGAGAAAGCCGGCGGCGCCAGTGATCAGGACGCGCATCGCATCACGTCGGTCGGCATCACCGGCCTCACGGGCCGGTGCGGCCGATCGAATCGTACGTGAAGCCGAGGGCGCGCATCTTCGCCGGATCGTACAGGTTCCGGCCGTCGATGACGACCGGCCGGCGCAGGGCCTGCCGGATGCGGGTGAAGTCGGGGTGCCGGTACTCGTTCCAATCGGTCACGACGACGAGCGCATCGGCGCCCACGATCGCGTCGTAATTGGACTCGGCGAACGCCACGCGCCCCCCCAACCGCCGCTGCGCCTCCGCCCGGGCCACGGGGTCGTGCGCGGACACCCGCGCCCCGCCCTCGAGGAGCTCATCGATGAGCACCAGGGCCGGCGACTCGCGCATGTCGTCGGTCTGCGGCTTGAACGCGAGACCCCAGACGGCCACCGTCGTTCCGCTCACCGAGCCACCCAGGGCACGCGTCACCTTGGCGAAGAGGACGTGCTTCTGGCGGTCGTTGGCCTGGTCGACCGCGGCGAGCACGTCGGCGGCATCGACGCCGCCCCAGTCGCCGAGCTGGGGTCGAATCCAGGCCCGCCCGTAGCCCGCCGAGCCGCGGATGTTGGGGAGGATGACGCGGTAGCCGTGTGCAGCGAGCAGCACGTTCTCGGTCGACGGCGCCGGCGACCACGCGCCCAGCGGCCCGCCGTGGACGTTCACGATCGCGGGGAGTGGGGCGTCCCCGGCGCCGGCAGGCGAGACGATCCACGCCTCGATGGGGCCACCCGTGCCGGGCGCGACCACGCGCCGCATCTCCGGCCAGGGCTGCCCCCGGCGCCACCTCCCGCCGAGGGTCGTCCTGGCACGGGGCGCCGTGCCCGCGCCTCGATCCGCGACGGTGAGCAGCTCCATGGGGCGATCGTCCCGTGTCGCCGCGATCGTGACCACGCCGCCAGCCACGCCGAGCGTCCAGGCCGCGACGTCGCCGTCGACGAGCCGCCGGGGGTGGCCGGCCGGCCGGCCGGTTGCCGGGTCGACCGGGAAGCGCCACGGCCGCACGCGCCCGGCCTCGCTCACGAGTGCCACGAGCGACGTCGTCCCGTCCCAGCATGGACCCGGCCGGGACGCTGCCATCCAGCCGTTCAGGTCGGTGTCGTTCCACGCCCCGACCGGCATGTCCAGGTCGGGCGCGAGGGCCACAGCCCGGGGCGGCGGGCCGTTGCTTCCGCCGATGGCACCCTCGGCGACCGCGACCGCGACCGCGACCGCGACC
>PLLD01000002.1:2284-2571 GCA_003141205.1 Gemmatimonadota bacterium | reverse complement strand
CTGAGCAGGCACCAGGCCGTGCTGGAGGCGCTTCTCCATCAGGCCCCGGCGCCGGCGGCTGCGGCGATCCGGGAGGCCGTGGAGCGGACACAGGCCCGGATCGACGCGATCACGCCGGCGCCCGGAAGACCGGTCGGATCGCCGAATCCGGGACAGCCAGCTGCAACGCCGGACCAGGGCAAGCCGGGTCGCACTCCGAACCCTGGCGGACCGAACGCCACTGCCACGCCGGGCAGCGTGACCGGCACGCCCAAGCCCGGCAATCCGGGCCACACGCCGAACCCCGG
>PLLD01000002.1:0-2266 GCA_003141205.1 Gemmatimonadota bacterium | reverse complement strand
CCGATCCCGGCGATCCGTGATCGGCACCGTGATCGGGCGACTGGTGCGCTGGCGCTCGGCCCGGTAGTCTCCACGGGATGGAGCTCCTCGTCGTCGGATCAGGCGCCGCATACCCCAATCGACCCGGGACCGCGTCGTCCGCCTACGTCGTCCTCCACGACGGGGCGGCGATCTGCCTCGACATCGGCCAAGGCGCGTTCGCGGGCCTGGCGGGCAGGCTAGAGCCCGCGGACCTGGCCGGTGTGGTCGTCAGCCACCTGCACCCCGACCACTTCGTCGACCTCGTCGCGCTTCGACACTACCTGCGCTTCGAGTTCCACCCGCCTCGCGCGGTGCGCGTGATGGCGCCCAGCGGGCTGGCGCAGCGGCTGGATGGTGTCACTGGCGAGGTCGACTTCGCGGCCGGGTCGCTCGTGATCGAGGATCGGGAGGTGGGCACCTTCCAGCTCGGCCCCTTTGTCATCGAGAGCGTCCGGGTCACCCACACGGACGACAGCTTCGCGACCCGGGTCACGCTCGCGGCGGCGCCCGATGCGCCAGCTCTGGTGTACTCCGGCGACTGCGGTCGCGCCGCCGACCTCGCGCCGCTCGTCCGCCCCGGCGACATGCTGCTGTGCGAGGTTGCGTTCGGGCCCGGCCCGGTCCCGGTGCCCGACCTGCACCTCGACGGGGCGGCCGTCGGGCGCCTCGCCGCAGAGGTCGGCGCCTCTCAGGTGCTCCTCACGCACCTCCAGCTGAACCGCGACCCCGCCGCCACGCTGGCGGCTGTTCGTGCTGGGTATGGCGGTCAGGTCGCGCTGGTCAGCGACGGGGATCGAGTCACGATCGGGGGCTCCCCTTCTCTGCCCGCGGACAACTGTGGATGAAACGCCTGCGCGGCGTCCGCGGATGAGCGCGTCGGACCCGCGGAAGAACGGCGCGGTATTCGTTCATCCATGAGGGAACCTTGACTGGTTCTTCCACCAATGGAAGAATGGCGCGGTATTCGGTCATCCATGAGGGAATGGCGTTGGACACCCGGCTCGATACGGCGAGCCTGCGACCCGCGCTCGACGGTGCAGAGCGACGCCGCTGGCTCTTCGAGAACCTTCCACTTGATCCGGTCCACCGCGACTGGCTCCGGCAGCGCGCCTGGGTCCGCACCGTCCACGGCACGACGCGCATCGAGGGAAACACGCTGTCCGACCTCGAGGTTGAGCAGCTCCTCGAAGGGGCCGCGGGGCGAACGTTGCCTCGGAAGGACGCGCTGGAGGTCCTCGGCACCCGGTCGGCGCTTGAGCTTGCCGACGAAATCGCCCGGAACCCACAGGTGGCCGTCGACCAAGCCACGATCCGTGAGATCCACCGCCGGGTCCTCGACGGCCAGAGCCCCTTGCTCACGCCAGGCGAATACCGACGCGGCGAAAACCGGGTCGGCACGCCGACCGGCGAGATCATCTTCACCACGCCCCCATCGGGGGACGTCCCAGAGCTCATGCGTGCGCTCGCCGAATGGCTCGCGGTCGATCACGGTATCCCCGTGCCGATCCGCGCAGCCCTCGCGCACCTGGAGTTCGTCGCGATCCACCCATTCAACGACGGCAACGGCCGGACCGCGCGGATCCTCTCTCGCCTGCTGCTCATCCGTGGCGGATATGCGCTGGACGGGCTCGTCTCGCTCGACGCGTGGTTCGACATCATGCGGAGCGACTACTTCGCCGCGATCCGTGCAAGCATCGGCCGCTCATATGTACCCGGATACGACGCCACGCCGTTCGCCGGCTTCTTCCTCGCGGCGATCAGCGGGGCCGCTGACCACGTGCTCGCGCGCATCCGGGCGATGGGCGAGATCCAGATCAAGGTGCGCCGCGACGTAATCTCGGGCACGTTGCCGCCCGCGATGTTCGACGCGCTCGTCTACGCGTGGATCTCCCGAAGTCTGCGGGCGGCTGACTATCGACGGATCACCGGACGGACGGCACCCTCGACGACCCGTGACCTTGGCGCCGCCGTCAGCCTTTGCTATCTGATCGCCGAGGGCGTCAGCCGCGATCGATGGTACCGCCTTGGCCCGCGGCTGCTTGAAACGCCGGCCACGGGCGAACCCGCCGACCCGCGTGAGTCGACGCCGCGCGCATAGAGGCAGACGTCTCCAATCGTCTCCTTCGCGGAGACAACGGCGGGCACACGATCTCGCTGACGATGCTGCGCTCCTCCCGGAATCGATACGCCGGGGCCCGGTGGTCCGGGCCCCGGCGTTCGAGCGTCTCGGGGACTGGGTGTGACG
>PLLD01000219.1 GCA_003141205.1 Gemmatimonadota bacterium | reverse complement strand
TCGGCTCCGACATATCCGTGGCGACGCAGCGCGAGAACGAAGTCCAGGTCCTTCTCGCGGCCCGCGGCAAGTTTGCTAGCGGCGAGGTCATGGGCCTCAAGGCACCAGCCTGTGTGTTCTCGCGTATTGCGATTTCGAACGGGAACAAGTCGCTGATCCCAGCCGGGGGCGAGTGTCGCGGTCTCAGGGCCGACGCCATGGACGTAAAACCCGAACTCTTCGTGGAACCCACTGTCTTCCCCGATCGCGCCGTCGACGAGTATCGCCCGCTCCGGCCGGTTCTTTGGGTAGAGGTCGACCTCTTCGGACTGTGTGAGGTCGTCAGGCGCGTTCGGGTATTGGCCGAGGATCGCCTGGCTGCCTATGATGATGACTTCCTCGTCGTCTGCGATGTCGCAGGCTGCGCGGATCGCGTGCTCGAGCTGGTCGCGCGTCACGTGGCGGTTAGGGGTCGCGCGGTCTATAGCGTCTCGAAGAGCGCGAAGATGGCGTCGCGCTCCCCGCGGGGAAGGATTCCGACAAACGGCGACGATTGGCGCAGTCGCTGGCCCCGCTCGCTGTCCTCGACGAGGAGCTGTAGGACGGTCGGGTGTGGCTCCGATGTCAGGATGCGTTCCCACTCAGCGAGAGCGGCCACGCGACGAGCTTTCGGGTCATGCCGTCGCTGCTGCACGCGATTCAGAGCCCGATCAAAAACGGTCGGATCCTGCCGAGCGCACTCGGCTACGCGTAACGCAAGCGCACGGCTCCGCTCGTCAATCCAATCGTGTCGGCGAGTCCGGGCGCGCGGGCCTTGCTTGGCGTGCTGGTCCACGGGTGTAAATCTAGCGGAGATCGGTAGAAGCGCTGTACTATCGCAGCGGCCGCGTCCGTCGCTAGGAACCACATCACAACAGGGTTCGCCGCCCTAAGGAGGAATTCATGGGGAAGAGAGATTCGCGGGTGGACAAGTACATCGAGAAGTCGGCGGACTTCGCGAAGCCAATCCTGAAGCATCTTCGGGAGGTCGTGCACGATGCGGTGCCGGAGGTAACGGAGACGATCAAGTGGGGAATGCCGAGCTTCGAGTACAAGGGGATGCTGGTGGGGATGGCGGCGTTCAAGAAGCACGCGGCATTGCACATCCGGCGCGGGGCGAAGGTGGTGGACCGGGCGGAGGCGCGAGTGGGTGAGGCGATGGGGCAGTTCGGGAAGCTGACGAAGCTGTCGCACCTCCCATCGAAGCGGGTGCTGACCGGCTATCTGAAGAAGGCGAAGAAGCTGAACGAGACCGGTGTGAAGACGGTGAAGCGGGCGGCCGTGACGGCCAAGTCCGCGGCGATCGAGATCCCGGCCGACTTGGCCGCGGCGCTCAAGAAGAGCAGGAAGGCGATGGCGACGTTCGAGAAATTCAGTGCGAGCGCGCAGAAGGAGTACGTGAGCTGGATCAAGCAGGCGAAGCGGCCTGAGACCCGTGTGCGCAGAGTAGCGATTACGGTGGAGTGGCTGGAGGAGGGGAAGCAGCGCGACTGGCATGATATGAAGCGGTAGGGCCGGGTCCGTGCTACCGCTGCGCCTGAAATGCGGGCTGCTCGCACCATGTCTTGCGCGCTTAGAAATTCCAGCGCTTATTGTTCGCCGATGATTGCCACCGTGCCAGCATGACCGGGGCCACCGTGAGCGCGAAAGCTCGGCTCTGCGATCTTCTTGCCAGTCGAGCGTACAAGGAAGGCTCGTTCGCGCTTTCTTCCGGTCGCCGGAGCGACTTTTACGTCGACGCGAAGCAGGTAACGCTCGACCCCGCCGGGATCAATCTGGTGGGAGAGGTCCTTTTCGATTTGCTCCGGCCGTACTCGATCGATGCGATTGGCGGTCTGACGCTCGGCGCGGATCCGATCGCGATAGCCGTCGCCTCGTTCTCCGAACGGCAGGGCCATCCAATTCCGGCTTTTATCGTGCGGAAGGAAGCGAAAGGCCACGGCCTGCAAAAGTGGATCGAGGGGTGTCTTCCTGACGGGGCGCGTGTCGCAGTCGTCGATGATGTTTTGACGTCTGGCGGTTCTGCGCTCAAAGCGGTCGATCGAGTGAGAGATGCCGGCTGTGAGGTTGTGGTTGTCGTTGGCTTGCTGGATCGCGAAGAAGGGGCGCGGGACGCAATTGAAAGGGCCGGGCACGTCTTTGAGTCGGTCTTTACGATTTCCGAGCTGCGCGAGCGGTACCGGGCTGCGCGAGCGCAGGGTGTTGCGCCTCTAGTTTCGCGGTGAACGCCTCGGACCTCGTCCGCCGCCCCCCGTCGCGGTCGGCCTCAGATGGCGCGGCGTGCGGAAGGAGCGAGAAGTAACGTCCGTCGTCTCACCGTGCGCTCCGCTGGATGCACCGAGCCAGCCGCGGGGGACAGGACCCGCGACTGGCTGGTGGACGAACGGTACTGCTGGTCGGGCAGGTACTTCAGGTACTTGAGGTCGTGCTGGTGCGGGTTACTGGCCGTGCGCCATGGCGAAGGTCTTGAAGGCGGTGCCGCCGGAGCGGAGGGTGCCCGAGGCATCGTACAGGCCGTAGGTGTAGCCGCCGCCGTCTTCGAGCTGGAAGTACGCGGCCAGGGTGACGTAGGGGTACTGACTCGCGATCATCCCCAAGGACTGCGTGATGTAGGCCGCGGCGTTGGTGCTGCCGACGGAGTTGTTGTCCCAGCCCCACTCGGTGAGCCACAGCGGGGTGTTGGCTTGGCCGTTGGCGACCATGATCTGGTGGATCAGGGCGATATCGGAGAAGCTGTCCTGGCCGGACTGCGTCGTGCCGGGACCGTAGCCCGAGTACGGGTGGATCGCGACGGCGCCGGGCTGGACGCCGGCGGCGTAGAGATCGCTCAGGAAAGTCGTGCCCTTGTAGTCGCTCGCCGGGCCGGCCGAGATCCCGGCCAAGCCACCGATGGAGACAATGGCGGAGGGGTCGACGGCGTGGATCGCGGCGGCGATCGCGTTGTACCACTGGACGTACTGCGTGACGTTCGGGGTCGGCTTCCAGAAGTAGTGCTGGTTCTCCTCATTGCCGATCTCCCACTTGGTGACGCGCCCCTTGTAGCGGCTGACCGCGGCGGTCATGAAGGCGGCGTACTGGGAGACCCAGGTATTGAAGGCGGCTGTGTCGGTCGGGACGTAGAGGTAGGAGCCCGAGGTCGAGCTCGGGGTGCCATTGGCCCAGCTGGGGGAGCCGTAGACGACCATCAGGGGGTCGATGTGGGCGGCGACGCTCTGGGTGACGACCGCATCCGTGTAGGTCCAGTTGTACGTGCCCGGGGTCGACTCGATGTGGTGCCAGAGGAAGCTGCCGCGGGAGACCGTGGCGTGCATCGCGATCACCTGCTGCATGCCGGC
>PLLD01000192.1 GCA_003141205.1 Gemmatimonadota bacterium | reverse complement strand
ATTCGGCGCGATGATCCTGGGCGTGACGCTGTATCCGTATTTCGGCGTGTCCGGAATCCTCTTCCCGCTCGCCGTCGGCGCGTTGGGCCTTCTGGCGTCGATCGTGGGGATCATGCTGGTGCGGACCGACGAAGGGGGCGATCCGATGGCGGCCCTCAATAGAGGGTTCTACATCACAGCCGTCCTCTCGCTCATCGGCTTCGGTGTCGCCGCGCGCGTTCTGCTCGGCAATCCGATGCAGCCCGCGCCGGATGCCTGGTGGCATTTCTTCCTCTGCGGGCTGATCGGACTCCTGACGGCGATCGCGTTCCTCCTCATCACGCAGTACTACACCGAGTATGCGTACCGCCCGGTGCGGGCGATCGCCGAGGCGAGCCAGACGGGACCCGCGACGAACATCATTCAGGGGATCGCGGTGGGGATGGAGGCGACGGTGCTGCCGGTATTCGCGATCGCCGCGGCCATCGTGTCGAGCTACTACCTGGGCAAGTCGAGCGGCCTCGTCGACGCGCAGGGGAATCCGCTGGGCGGATTGTTCGGCACCGCGGTGGCGACGATGGGGATGCTCGGGACCGCGGGCTACGTCCTCGCCATGGACACATTCGGCCCGATCACCGACAATGCGGGCGGCATCATCGAGATGTCGCAGCAGCCGGAATCGGTGCGGCTCATCACCGATCGGCTCGACGCGGTCGGGAACACGACGAAGGCGCTCACCAAGGGGTACGCCATCGGCTCGGCCGCGCTCGCGGCGTTCCTCCTGTTCTCCGCCTATCTCAACGAAGTCTATAACTACACCGGGCGGCACATCAGCGTGGATCTCTCGCGCCCGGAGCTGTTCGTGGCGGGCCTCATCGGCGCCATGCTGGTCTTCTGGTTCTCGTCGCTCGCGATCCGGGCCGTCGGCCGCGCGGCGTTCTCCGTCATTACCGAGGTGCGGCGGCAATTCAGGGAAAAACCCGGGATCATGCAGGGGACCGATTCCCCGGATTACGGCGCCGCCGTCGACATCGTGACCATCGGCGCGCTCAAGGAGATGATCGTCCCGGGTGCGCTCGTCGTGGGCTTGCCGATCGTCGTGGGGCTCGTCTTTCGCACGTTGGGAATCGGGGCCGAGGCCGTGGCGGCCTTCCTCATGATCGCGACGATTACGGGCATCCTGATGGCGATCTTTCTCAACACCGGCGGTGGGGCGTGGGACAACGCCAAGAAGTACATCGAGACCGGCGTGTATGGCGGGAAGCGGTCGGAGACGCACAAGGCAAGCGTCGTGGGTGATACGGTGGGCGACCCGTTCAAGGATACCGCGGGCCCCTCCCTGCACGTATTGATCAAGTTGCTGAGCACGATCACGCTCGTATTGGCGCCGCTGTTCATCTAGGCGTCGCGCCGATCCCCCCCACACGTGAAATCGCTCTTCGCGTGTAAGCCGATTTCCGCTCTCCTGCCGGAGGGCGACGACGCGACCGGTGGCCCGACCCTCCGGCGGGCGCTCGGAGCGGGCGACCTCGTGATGCTGGCGATCGGAGCCGTCATTGGGGCCGGGATCTTCGGCGCGATCGGGTCCGCGGCGGCGGGACAAACCGATGCGGCCGGGCACGTCATCCGGAGTGGCGCCGGCCCCGCGATCGTTTTCTCGTTCGTCCTGTCGGCCGGTGCCTGCGCCCTCGCCGGGCTGTGCTACGCCGAGGTCGCGTCGATGATTCCGCAGGCGGGGAGCGCGTACGCCTATTCCTATGCGACGCTGGGGGAGATCATCGCGTGGATCATCGGCTGGGACCTGATCCTCGAGTACGCCGTCGGCAACGTCGCCGTCGCGATTTCCTGGGCGGATTATTTTCGCTCGCTGCTGTCGGCCTTCGGCGTGCATCTCCCCGTCTGGCTCGTCACCGGGTACCGCACGGCTCTCCTGAGCGACAACCCCGCCGTGCACGGGCTCCTGACATCGGCGCCGCACATTGCCGGGATTCCGATCCTGGTGAACATCCCCGCCGTGGCGATCGTCGCCGCGATCACCTGGCTGCTCATGATCGGCGTGCGCGAGAGTTCGCGCGCCAACAATGCGATGGTGGCGGTCAAGCTGCTCGTCCTGGCGATGTTCGTGATCGTCGGATTCTCGCATATCCACCCGGCGAACTATCACCCGTTCGCGCCAAACGGATTTACGGGGATCCACCACGGCGCGGCGATCATATTCTTCGCCTACATCGGCTTCGATGCCGTGTCCACGGCGGCGGAGGAGACGAAGAATCCGCAGCGAAACCTTCCGATCGGCATCCTCGGCGGGTTGGCGATCTGCACGGTGATCTACATCATCGTCGGAATCGTGCTGACCGGCATGGCGCCTACCTCGCAGCTCGGCGTCGCCGATCCGCTTGCGCGGGCGCTGGAATTGAACGGCCTGACGACGATTCAATGGATCCTGTCGCTGGGCGCCGTCGTTTCGTTATCGGCGGTGCTGCTGGTCTTCCAGTACGGCCAGCCGCGCATCTTCTTCGCAATGGCGCGCGACGGGCTGCTCCCGCGATGGGCGGCGCGCATTCACCCGCGCTACCGAACCCCGTACGTGACCACACTCGTGACGGGTGTCTTCGTGGCCCTCTGGGCGATGATCGGGGACGCCGACGAGACGTACGATCTCACGAACATCGGCACGCTCTTCGCCTTCGTTCTCGTGTGCATCGGAGTGCTCGTGCTCCGCTACAAGGCGCCGGAGCGGCCGCGTCCGTTCCGCGTCCCTTTCGTGTGGCCGGTGACGATCCTCGGTGCGGCGGCGTGCATCTTCCTCATGGCGGGCTTGCCCGGCGTCGCCTGGATCCGTTTTACGGTGTGGCTCGTGGCGGGCATGCTGCTGTACTTCGTGTACGGGTACCGCAACTCCGTGCTCCGCCGCGCGGAGGGACAGCCACAACCACGGCCACAGCCCGCCGGAGACTAGGCGCCCGTCCCCGCCGCGCCCAGGAGCCTCAGCGCAAGGCGCACGGCTCCGCGCGCAGGCTCGATCTCTCGTCCATCAAATTGAGCGCCGGGCACCGCGGACTTGAACCGGTGCTCGAGAGCCGAGCGTAACGGGGATCCGCGTCCGAGCAGACCGCCGGCGACCGCGAGGGGGATCGCCGCGCGTTCATCGCCGAACAGCTCCCGCGCGATCGTGCGGACGTGGAGCACCAGTTCCTCCGCGGCGAAGCTCACGATCGTCGTCGCCCGCCGGTCGCCGGTGTCCGCGCACCGGAGAACCGCCGGAGCGAGCGCGGCGAGATCGGCCGGGCTGGCGCCGGATGCCCATGCGATGAGGTCCTCCGCGCGCGACACCTCGGTCGCGGTCAGTATCGCCCCGGTGAGGGCGGTTTCCGGTTCCCGTCCGTCGGCCGCGGCTGCCACGATCGCGAGGGCGCGGCGCCCGATCCAGGTGCCCCCCCCTTCATCGCCAATCACCGGTCCCCAGCCTCCGGTGCGGGCGATCGTTCCCGTGGGGCTGCGTCCAAAGGCGACGGAGCCGGTTCCCGCGAGCAACAGGATCCCCGGTCCCTCGCCGAATGCATCTTCGAGTCCGATGGCGGCGTCGGGATGCACCATGACGTCGTCGGCGACCCCGGCATCCACGAGTGCCCGCGCGAGCGCGTCGCGCTCGGCATCACGCCCCGCCCCCGCGACACCAGCGCACAGTGCGGCGGCGCGCGCCTCGGCCTGGCCTGCCAGGCGCAGCGCGTCGCGCACCATGCGCGCGATGATCGCTGGAGAGCGGCCGCCGTCCCCGGGACGGATCGCGCTCGGCGGCCCGTCGGAGCGGCCGATCTCGCGCCCCTCCTCGTCCGCGAGGATGACGCGTGTGTGCGATCCACCGCCGTCGACCCCCGCGACGATGCGCATCATGCGCTCTCTCCGGTGCCGGGTGCGGGTGCGGGTGCGGGT
>PLLD01000096.1 GCA_003141205.1 Gemmatimonadota bacterium | reverse complement strand
CTTGTTAAGGTCTCCGGCCGCTGGTCAGCAGGCCACCCACGTCCGGACGAGTCTTCTAAAGTTTCACCAACCGCCGGAAGACGCGACGGCCGACTAGCCCAGATTTTCGATACCCCTGAAAACGCCCCGGGCGGGCTTCCTCAGAGGCAAGGCGCGCAACCGAAGCTACGCTGCCAGAGCCAGGTTATCGTTGGCTTGTGTGAATTTCCCGAGTGTTTTACCAGGAGCCCGAGGACCTGGGCACGCAACACCGACATCACCACACATGTCGAGCCTAGTTCGCCCCCCAAACTACTCCACATAAGATACGCGCCTCGAGCCCGCGCGTCAATGTGGAAAATGCCTCACATATAACTTTAACTAAAAGATATCAAATCGCTGCGGGCGCGTCGATTACGGCGTTCGACATCACGGTGTTCCGCCCGGCGCTCTTCGCCCCGTACATCGCCCTGTCCGCCGCCGGAAAGATCGCCCCGTGCGACGCCACCGTCTCAGGATAGCACGCCACCCCGAACGACACCGACACCTTGATCCGCTCCTCGCCGAATAGCACCGGCCGGGCGTCGATCGCCCGCCGCAACCGCTCCGCCACCTCGAGCGCCTCGAGCAACGGCGTCCCCGGAAGCACGATCGCCATCTCCTCCCCCCCGTACCGCGCGCAGAGGTCGTTGTCCCGCGCACCCCGCCGGAGATGCCCCGCGATCATCTTGAGCACCGCATCCCCCGCCTCGTGCCCGTACCGGTCGTTCACCCGCTTGAAATGGTCCGCGTCCGCCACGATCAGCGACACCGGCAGCCCCGAGCGGTCCGCCTCCTCCAGCCGCTGAATCAGCTCCTCGTCGAACTGCCGCCGATTGTACAGCCCGGTCAGCTGATCGGTGATCGACGCTCGCCGCGCCTCCTGGATCCGCCACAGCTGGTCCAACGACGCCGACGCGATCGCCGCCAGCGTCCGCACCGGCGCGATGTCCCGCGCACGCACGTCCCCCGGCGCATCCCCCTCCACCACGATCGCACCCACCACCCGCTGATCCTGCTTCATCGGAACGACGAGTAGCGACCCCAGCGGAACCAGCCGCTCCCCTCCGCCATAGATCGGCGTCGACCGGTCGAGGTGCCGCGCGTCCTCCCACGGCTGCGACTGATCCTCGGAGCAAAGCGCCCCAACCACCGATTTCGCGAACACGCGCTGGCCGACCTCGATCGAGTGCCCGGGCGACACGCTCTGCACGATCCCCGAATGCGCGTCAGCCTCCCAGCGCACCAGCGCGGCCCGCGCCCCCGAGGTGAGCTGCAGCGCATCTCGGCACACGGTCTGACTCAAATCCTCGATCGTTTGCTTCGACTGAAACATCCGCGCCGAATTCACGAGAACATTCGCCTGCCGCACCTGCCGCTCGTACTGCCGCAGCGTCTGCACCAGGTGCGCCATCTCCGCCGTGAGCGACGCCGCCCGCTGGAGTCGCTGGTGCACCATGTCCTGCGGCACCCGCAGCCCCGTCGCGGCCCACACGGTCAGCGCATACGCATCCCCGCCGGCCACGAGCCACGGCGCCGCAGCGAAGGTCACCTTCCCTTCCCCCCCCTCGCACTGCACCGTCCGCTCTGCCAGCGCCCGCTCGATCGCCGGCATCCACGCCTGCGCCCGCAGCGTCGGCGGCCGGCGTCGCCCCTCCACCGCCGTCCCCTCAGGCGTGACCCAGGCCGCCGCCGCGATCGCCTTCCGAGGGCCCATGACGACGGGCGCGTTCGTTGCAGGCACACCATTGGCGTCGGCATCGCGCGGCAGCCGCCACAGCACCAGCTCATCCGCGCCGAGCCCCGCCCGCACCTCTTCGAGGCAGTGCGTCACGACCGTCCCCTGCAGCACCTCGCGCGAGACCGCCCGCCCGCCCGCCGCGGGAGTCGCCGTGGTCAGCGCAGGGAGGGAAACCGGCGTCAGCCACCGCGCGGGCGTCCGCCGGCGATCCATCGCCGCCGTGCCGGCCCCCTCGGGCGCACGGATTTTCCGTCGGCGCAGCTCACGGGTTGTCCACACCGCAACGCCGACCGCCGCACACGCGACAAGAGAGATCGCGACGAGAAAAATGATGGTGAAGATGACGCCGCCCGTTGTCGATCTTGACGACGTAAGGAGCGCCCACGCAACCGCAAAAGGTACGCCTTCGCGACCTACGCGATGACGAGCTCCGAAACGCCCGCGCGTGCCCCCTGCATCCCCTCTCGCTCGCGCCCTGCGGTCAGGTACGCGTCGAATATCCCCTCGACTTCATCGAAGGAGTCGACGGCGTGCAGCTTCTGCCTGAGCTCCGCCGAGCCAGGCAGCCCCTTCACATACCAGCCGAGGTGCTTCCGGAACTCGATCGCTGCCCCGCGCGGATCGGGCTCGTACTCCTCCGCCATCCGCGCATGTCGCAGCGCCACCTCGAATCGCTCCGCCACGGTCGGCGGCACCGGCCGCGCCCGCCCGTCGAGCAGGGCCCGCGCCTCCGTGAAGATCCACNNCATCACCCCCGCGCATCCGGTCTGCCGATGCATGCGCACGACGTCGTCCGCCGTCTTGATGTCCCCGTTCCCCAGCACCGGGATCTCCAACGCCTGCACGACCGCCGCGATCTCGTCCCACTGCGCCGCCCCACTGTACATCTGCGCGCGCGTCCGCGGATGCAGCGCGAGCGCCCGCGCCCCCGCATCCTGACACCGCCGCGCGATGGTCACGGGGTCCCGCATGTCATCGCTCCAGCCACTGCGGATCTTCACCGTCACCGGCAGATGCGTCCGCGCCGTCACCCCCCGCACCACCGACTCCACCAGGCTGAGATCCTTGAGGCACCCGGACCCGCCATTCCGCTTCACGACCTTCTTCACCGGACACCCGAAATTGATGTCGATGAACTCCAGCGCGAAGACGTCCGTCACCAGGGCCGCAGCATCCCCCATCGCCACCGGATCCGCGCCGAAGATCTGCACCCCGATCGGCCGCTCGTCGGCACCGAACCGGAGCTTCGCGATCGTCGCCTCATTCTCTCGGCGAATCCCCTCCGCCGACAGAAACTCCGTGACGACGACGTCGGCGCCAAAGGCGCGGCACAGCCGCCGGAACGGCGACTCCGACACGCCCGCCATCGGTGCCAGGTACAACGGCACCTTCGCAAAGACCGGAAAGGGAAAGGGCAACGGCACAACCGCAACCTAACGAGCCCGGAAAAGTGCTGCAACGTGAAGATTTGACACGACTTGCACGCTTCAATACTTTTTGCGCCGGTCGTGCGGCGGCCGTGACGTACGCGCATGTGATGCGTCGCACACGGCACGAGCTCACTTCAGAGGTCGAATGGAACTTCGCGAGTTTTTTTCCGAGGACGCGATCAAGCTGGATCTGGAAGGCACCACGAAGGATGAGATCCTGCGCGAGTTGATCCAGCAGCTCCACCTGGACGATAAATCGGAAGGAATGCTGTTCAAGATGCTCAAGCGGCGCGAGAACCTGGGCTCCACCGGGATCGGCCGCGGCATCGCAATTCCCCACTGCCGCTCTCTCGTCGTCGCTCGGCTCCGCGTCGCGTTTGGCCGCAAGGCCGCGGGCATCGACTTCAAGGCGATCGACGAAACGCCCGTCTACTTCTTCTTCCTCATCGTCGATCGCCTTGAAGTCGATGCCCGCGGCCT
>PLLD01000202.1 GCA_003141205.1 Gemmatimonadota bacterium | reverse complement strand
GCGCTTGTCGCCGAACGCGATGCCGACGTTGTGCAAACCGGCATCGGCAACGCGCTGATCGCTGCGGCGCAGTTCGAGACTCGTCGCGATAAACCCGCACACGGTCTCGGTATCGCATCGCCATTGTGTCAGTCGCTCGGCCGAAACAGGCACGCGGTCGATGTCGCCACGTTTGTCGCACACAACAAACGACACCGCCCCGCGCGGGCCGCCCAGCAGCGTGTGAACCGGCATGACGCATTCCCGCTCGCAGCCCGGACATACCACGCTTGCGGCCGGGCGCGCTCTCCTAAGTAACGCCTGCGACTTCATGGCCGCGACGGCTGCCAGAGGCCATTGGCCCAGTTCCTTGGCGCTGACCAAAACCGCGCCGCTCCCCGCGCCCACGCGCGCGAGCAATTGGGTCAGCGCGGCTTGCGGCGTCATGCGTCGACGGCGTCCGGGCCGTCAGGCGCCTCGGCCGGCGCTTTCGGTTCGACCCCGAAGGCCTCCAGCATGTTGCGTAGTCTTAGGTCCAGCTCGTCATACCTGAGCGAACACGAATTGGGATGCGTGATGCGGATCGTTATCCCCTTCGGCGGCCTCTCGGCATCCACGACAATCGACACCGCCAGCTCCACCTGCGTGACGTTGTACAAGTGCAGCGGCACCGACTTGCCGATCTGGTCGAGCAACTCGTAGATCGCGGTGGGGTTGTTGGTGGCGTCCGCTTCCACCGTGATGCGGTCGCCTTTCTTCACCTTGGACGAAAGCCGCAGCATTTTCACCGCCACTTGCTGAATGCCGCTCCCCGCGTCGAAGATGAAATCGAAGCTCTTTAGCGACAGGGCATTCAAATCGTAGATACGTCCGTCTTTCAGATCGGGCGGCAGCTCGGGGAGCTTGAGAATCGCCGTGGCGAACATCCCTTGTAGGGGCTCGATGGCCTTGTACGAGCCGCGAACATTCAGGTCGAGCGAGCCTTCCTCCTGCGAATACACGTAGATCACTTCGAAGGCTGGATTGTGGGGCCTGCGGCCAAACTGGCCATCCACCCACTCAATGCTCTGCTGCGAATAATCCTCGGGGTAAGCAAAGAAGTAATCCAGGTCGCCACGCCGGAATGGCTCCACCACGCAGTTCTTGCCGCGGCCCTCGGTGCGGTGGAAGTAGCTGCGGATCAGCCCGGCCAGTTCGCCAAGGCTAGTCTTGTCCACGGCTGCCGGCCGTTGGGGGATGTTCTTGCGCTTGCGCCAGTAGGGCAGCGTGTCGGCGTGATAGAAGCGAGTTGCGCCTTCCCAGAACCTGTTGTGTTCGAGGAACGTCACCATTGCCCGCTCGTAATGGTTGGAGAGCGCGGCGAGTTTCTCGACGAATCGAGCGCGCGCGTCCGCGTCGTTCGCCAGATGCCATTCTGCCTCGTCGATGATCGCCCGGAAGCCTTTCTCGCCGCCCAGCTCGAAAATGTCCCGGAACTCCGCTTCCATGGCGCTGCGCTGGCTGTCGGACAGCTGAAGCCACGCCGCGAACAACTCATCCGGGTTGGTCTCCTCCATGGCCGAAAAGTCCAGATTCCCGAATAACCCCCGCTCCTGGAAGTAGCGCGCGAGCAGCGGATTCGGCATCTGCCGAAAGAAATCCTTGGTTGAATAATGCCGGGCCATGCGTTCGCTCCCTGGCACGCGATTGCGTCACCAGCCGCAACCCGCTGGGTCATGCCGCACCCGACCTCCGGAGCGGAACCACGTCCAACCCATGCTGGGCCACCCGTGAGCTGCGCGTCCCACCCGTTCATGAGGCGGACACGGTCCTCCAGCCATTCCCCCCGGTCGTAGGCCCGGACTACGGCGTTGTCGTGAGGCGCCCCCGTCGCGCGATGCTATGCACTGCGACGGGAGGAACGGATACGTACGGGCGGAGCGGGCACCGAGAGGCGATCGCACGCGGTGCCCGTCCGGGACATCGGCCTCGCTGACGAATTACGCGCTGACGGCGCGAGGGACAAATACCGGTTTCTTAACCGGGTTACTCCGGGTTTTCACCCGCCTTTCACCCCGACTTCGGGTAGTAGGTCAATTTGGGCGCCTGAGCAAGCTAAGGGCGGTTCGGCGGCCGCCAACTCGGGCGGGCGAAGTAGGGAGTCCCTTGGTAGTAAAAGACCGCGCAACGATTGCGGCGGTCAAGGGCATCATTTGTAGGCCGGCAGCCTCGGGTTCACGAACGTGAGAGCGCTTGTTCCACGACGCATTTCGGTGAAGACCCCAGTCATCGATATGTCCCGACATTCTCGTTGCAATACTTGCGCACCTCCGCGAGCCAAGTGTCGTACCAGTACCACGTCTTTGCAATCTGAACGCCGTAACCTTTCGAGGTGCTTTTGGCGTCGCGGCTCTTCCAGAGATCCGTATGGTGACTCATCCCGAACCTTAGAAAGCCCTCGGCCTTCATCTTGGCCACGATCTGCGAGGGAAGCCACTTTGGACGTTCCGTCTCACGAATCACTGCATACGCGGCATTGGCCGTCCTGGCGATCTCGGAGTCGGCCTTAACGAAAGTGATGACCTGGTCTGCCTGGTTCGGGTGATTCGTGGTCTTCGGCACAAAAATCACCCGGTAAGCAAATTTTGTGCTCGCGAACTCATCAGGCGCCAGCACACCGTCGAATCCCTCTATGTACTGCCTTATATGGCGTGGAAGCCCTGCCTGCTGGTCAAGCGTATCCACCTGCTCCTGGCTGAGCGACGAGAATTGCAGACTGACCGCGAGGTGCTTGGCAATGCCGTACTCCCCACCGAACAACGACACGACCGAATTGTGATAGTTGATGCAGCAAGCTTGGAAGCGTGCACTCAGAAGGTCGTCGATCCGCGTCGTCATCTGATGCTCAATTTCGTGCCGCAGACCAATCAAGAACCTCAAGTTCTGGACGACCTCACGCTCGAGGGGACAGTGCTCGTCGTTGAGGCACCGCTCGAGTTCCCAATGCTTGAAGGCACCGTTTTTGGTGCGGTCATAGCGCTTTCTCTTCTCCCCTTGCGTGAAGTATCGATAGTCAACCTTCTTGCCGCGGTAGTAGGCATGGAGGAGATACGTCCACGCGATGATCACCACTACGACGTAGGTCTCGGACTTGAAGGTCACACTCGGGTTATTGAAGATCTGCACCGCCGTAAGCGCTGCTTCGCGGGATTTCCTCAGCAGTTCCTCCTTCACCGAGAAGACTCGGCGAATGCGCGTCGCGTTGCTCACGCCGGACATTCCCCCTCGGCAGCGGTCAGTCTCGTGACCTTATCGAACGAGTGACCAGCACCCAGCGTCCCAGCCAGAGCACGAGCTCGCCATGAGATGGTCTTCTTGAAACCGCGCACGCGTAGCGCGCCGCAGATGAGCTCGGGCTGAAGCGCACTGCAGATATCTGCGAGGGCACGCGTTTTCTTTATGATCCAGTCTCCTTGTGAGTCTCGAAAAGGAAGGTTGCTAATGTGGCCGCCGCCCCGACTGCCAACTTCGCATGGCGCGGGGTGAGGCTTGACACCTTCCCATGTTTTCCGTGCCCCGTCCCGTAAAGGCCTCGAAGCTCTGCGAGGCCGTTGCCGATTGTTCCGAGGCTGCTGAGGAGGCGCTTAATCACGTCGCTCCCGCGTGTCGAATCCGGTACGCCGTCCGGCACTAGCTTCAATTCTCTTAGCGTCTCCCTGGTCAAAGTTGGCAAATCCGGCGTTCCGGTGACTGGCCTTCCGCGCTCCGCAAGAATCGTCTTGCAGCACGTCTCAACCAATTCCTTGGCGGTGCCAATCGCGAGGCTGGGATCGGACACAATGGCCAATTCCATACGGCGAATCTGATCCGCCATGTGCTGGGCGTCTAAGGTGCCCGCGGTTTCCTTGATGTCATCGAGCGACGGCAAGCCGGCCCCTGCTCCAATTCGCCCGTCAATCCACTGGAACCCATCTCTTCGGAGGAAGTAGATCAGTTTATTTACCTCCTCCTTTCGCATCTCTGGCGAGAAGCCCGCGGAAGCCGGCACCTCCACCAGTTTGTCTGCCCGGTGAAGAACGTTCTCGAAAACCTGAAGAACCCTTTTGATTTGGCTCCGGTCAGCCCAATCGACAGTGTGGTAATACCGCTCGATTAGGGTTCGGCGCTGGCCACCGACTGATGGCTGATAGGTCACGTCGCAGTCGATTCCGGCGGCATCAAACTCATCAGAAATTTCACGAAGGACCCACCCAACCATGTTTTCGCGGAAGAGTTGTCGCGTCTTGCTGCTGATGAGCTCTCCGTTCATACGTTAGACCCTCACGACTTTCACCGCGTCCTTCACGCGCAGCTGGCTGTAGATGCGCTTGGGCAGCGAAGAGCCGCACAAGCCGGCGAGGGAAAGCCGGCGCCGAGGGCCACGCCGCGAAGCGGCCGATGAGTCATGCCACACTCGACCTCCGGAGCGGAACCACGTCCGGCCCGTGCTGGGCCGCCGTAAGCTGGGCGTCCCACCAGTTCATGAGGCGGACACGTTCCTCTAGCCGTTCCCCCCGGTCGTAGGCCCGGACTACCGCGTTGTCGTGGACGTGATCGAGTGCGAGTTCCACTACATCCCGCTCGAATCCATTGTCTCGGGCCAGCGTCGCGAACGACGCCCGCCAGCCATGAGGGGTGTGTCTGTCCGCCAAACTGAGCGTGACGCGGTAAACCTTCTCCAGCGACTCCCGCGTGATAAACTTGCCCCCAGCTGGGGATGGGAACGCATAGGCGGCGGAGCCGGCCGCCGACCGCCACTGGCGCAGTTCAGCGGCGATTGTTGGGCAAAGAATGACGGTGTGGTCGCCCTGGCGGTCTTGAACTTTCATTTTCATGCGCGGGATAATCCATCTCGGAACCTTCGCATCAAGGTCGAATTCAGACCATTCCGCGGCAACGACGTTGCCGATACGCGCGGCGGTGAACGCGCAGAGCCGGTGTGCCATCCGCACAGCCCGTGAAAGGTGCGCGGCGTCGGCGCGCCGCAGAATGTCTCCGAGCGTCTCCCATTCCAGTACTGCCGGTCTTCGATCCACCGGTCGCCGCTTGGACAGTACCTCGCGCACGGGGCTCGCCGGATTGTCCCGGCACAGGCCCCGCGCCTGCGCGAAGCGGAACACACTCACGCAGTGCTGGAGGACCTTGGCGGCGGTTTCGCGGGCGCCGCGCGCGGCGATCGCTTCAATGACCTGTGCGACCATTGCCGGAGTGATGTCACTCACCGGCAGGTTGCCGAGGAGGGGGAACACATCCCGCTTCAGGGCACGTCGCGAGATCGCGTAATGGAGTGCGCTCCAGTCCGACCGCTGCTTCGCGAGCCACGCCGCCGCGACGGCGTCGAATGTGGTGTCCGAGGCTGCGACCCTACCGACTCTCCGGAGCCGGCGCTCCGTTACCGGGTCGCGACCCTCCCGCAAGAGTGCTTTCATCGCATCCCGATCCTCGCGCGCCTGTGCGAGCCCGACCATGGGATAGATCCCGAGAGAACAGAGCCGTTCCTTGCCGCCGAGCCGGTATTTTAGGCGCCAGACCGCCGCGCCAGCCGGCGTCACCATCAAGTACATGCCCCCACCATCCGACAACTTCTTCGCTCTCGCTCGACCGGCCTTGCGCTGGGCGATGAACGCGTGAACCGCCCGGTCGCTCAATCTGTTCGTCCCTCGCCCACCGACACGCTCCTCCATGCCAACCTCGCGAGTTCAATCATTCACGATACCCCCAACGGTACCCCCAAGCTAACGAGAGGCCGTTGGACAACGCAAGATCGCTCTGGACGCTTTTTCACTCTGTGGAAATGCAAAAACGGCACCCTCTCGGATGCCGTTGAATGCTGCTGGAGTTCAACTTTATAGCAGGGGGGGGACTCGAACCCCCGACCCCGGCATTATGAGGACAGACGCCCCCGAGGGAGAAAATCCGCTCTCCTCTGAAAGTGAGGCGTAGCGCGGCGCCGCGCGGCACGGAAGGGAGCCGTTAATGGTACCGCCCGTGGTACCGGAATCGGCGGATTTAGTCGGGACTTCGCCTGGCCTAGCCGGATGCCCGAGCGGTAGTCACTGTCGGTCCGGGAGTCGTGGCGCGGCCGGATGCTGTTGCCCAATCGAGATCCGCGGCTAAACGGTTGTTGACCGCGCATCGCCATAGACGGCCGAACGTTGCCGGGCGGGTCCTCGCTCGCCCGACATGCGGCGCCGGGCAGCAATAGTTCCACGCCGTTGGCGCCTCGGGTCATTTGTGAAAGGTTGGGCCGCCCGCGTTTAGACCAGCCACCGATGGCGCGGACAGCGTACTTATAACGCCGGTCCTTCTGGCGATAGTCTTCGATGCCGAGCGCCTTACACCCGGCGCGGTGCGCGTCGCCCGCGACAATGGGGATGCCGGTTACTTGGGATGCAGGTATTCGGACGTCACGAGTCCCGAAAACGCTGTAACCTCCTGAATGATCCGGGCCAAGCGCCGATCGCTCGTGAGAACTCGAGTAGGCATGGCGCTTTCCAGCGCCAAGCGACGGGCCGTGTAGGCAACCATCGCGTCCTGACTTTCCAAGGCTCGTGATTCCGCAACGCCTACCAGCGCGAGAAGCTGGCGACATCCGACCAAGTCGCTGCTGAGTAAACGCGCGACGCTGAGCCGGCCAACTGCGATGTCCTTCAGGAACTGCCGGTCGAGTTTCGCAAATTGAGCCGCCGACATCCTGCCGCCCCGAACCTCGTGCCCGAATGCGCTGACAATCTCAAGAATTGTGATCTCGGCTATGTAAACCCTGCCGTGTGCCCGCGACATGATGTACCGGCACCGTCGACAATGCTTCGAGCCCTTGATGTAGGCCCACTTCAAGGCCGAAGTGTCGAGCAGGTAATTCACTTGCCGCGCTTTTTTTTCGCTTTCCGCAGCGCCTGATCCATTTCTTTGACCTCTTTGGCCTTTACCGACTGAGAGGCGACCGCGTTGGCCGCCATCGTTTGCCAGTCGCCAGCCGTCGTCGGCGCCATCACAGCTTCGATCGCGGCCGTTAGGTCGTCTATTCGAGCTGGCTTAGGGAGATAGCGGTCAGCCGCGATTCGGTCCTTGAGCTGCCGCTCGAGGTCGGCCGCGTCGAACACGTCGTGGTCAATTTGACCTGATATGATTATGGAGCGGAGAAACGGCTGAGCCTTTCGAAGGTCTTGCAAAAGGTCGAGCCCACGCTTCCCGGGAAGGACATAGTCGATGATCGCAACATCGTAGTCCTTCTTCGAAGCTAATGCGGTCGCTTCAGCGGCCGACGCAGCCGTTTCGACCCTGTGGCCATTCCGCTCCAGGGCTTGCACCAGCATGTCGCGGATGTCCTGCTCATCGTCAACTAGTAGGATTCGCGCCACCAGACGCCTGCGTCGGAAGAGAGATTGCAAGGATAGTCGGCAAGGCATAGCTCTCACAAGACAGCTCACCACCGAACATCTGGAGGGCGTCCCGCCAAACGATCAACCCGACACCCATACCGCCTTGCTTCGTGGTCGTCGGGCGGCTGAACAAACGCTTGCGATTGGACTCGGGAATTCCTGGACCGTCATCTTCAACGCGAACGATCGTCCGCGCGTCGGTTGCAACAACGGCTACCTCAATCAGATGCGGCTTCTCATCGGCTTGCTCTTGAATCGCTTGTACAGCGTTGAGGACCAAGTTGGTCAAGGTAGAAAGAAAGGTAGAGACGTTTCCGAAAGCTGACGCAGTATCGGTCCCCTTGCGTCCAATCGCTATCTGCTGGGCCTGAGCCAGTTCCCTAAGACCACCGATGACCTCGTCCGCTGCCTCCACGACGTTAAAGACCTCCGCCTCCTCCTTGCCCGAGCCGATCAGTTTGAGGAAATGAATATGTTTGTCGATTCGCGATACGTTCCGAGTTATGACGCGTGTGGCCGCTTCAACTGAGTCTATTCTGACTCCCGCCTCCTTAAGGCCTTGATCAATGTTTTCTGATGCGGTCTGAATTGACTGAAGTGGTTGACGCAACTCGTGAGCCAAGCTCAACGACATAATGCTGAGCGTCCTGTTTCGCGCCTGCAGGAGCTTCTGGCTCTTGAGTTGAACCGATTTGTCCCAGCGAGGCTGAGACAGNNCCTGCGCCTCGAGTTCCCCGAGCTGTTGTTTGAGGAACTCGCGAAAGCCCTCGAGCTTCGGCCCGTGGATTATCGTCCGGCGATTGGTCGCGTCATACAGGTCGGGGTTGTCCTCCCTCGTGATATCCACGAAGCCAAAGAGGCGTGATGGCACGAGCGGCATGTGCCCTGCTCGCTTCGCTCGTTTCTCAAGCAGACCGAGCCAATCGGCATTCTCAGATCCGGCTGGCTCGACTCGAAGGCCGTCACGATAGACCGACACGCCCGAGAGTGCGTTGCCTATACTCGCCTTCTTGGGACGACTCACGAAAAAGAAAAGTCGAGCCTTGGCCGGTCCAAACTCACGTGCCGATGGCGTCTCATCCAAATAGGCGGGACGTACAACATCCCACTCCTTCCATTCAGTTAAGCCGCGACTTGTTCGTTCGCGGCGCCGCACTGTCACCATACCCTCAGCGTCCCGATCAATATTCCATTCAAAGTCGGCATCCTCGATCTCACTCGGCACGATCGCACCACTCAGCTTTCGGACTGGTGCCTTTAGAGTTATTTGAAAACTACCGGTGCTGTCATATGGGTTGAGGAGCCGCGAGAGCCGGCGGCGAAGCTCTTCGATGTCCTGGGCCGGCCACCCGGCCCGCAGTTTTGTGATGCGAAGAATCGTTCCGGAGTCCCGTTTGGGTAGCAGGGGTTCTTCTACGTTCTCGTACGGCATCCCAATCTTGTTCAGAAGACGCTTCTTGTCACTGAACCGCTCCCAGTCAAACGTCACCTTCAGCGCCTCGCGCGCGCCATACGTCTTTGTCACGACAACCAAGTGCTTTCCCAGCTTGTCGGCAGCAAAGCGTCCGATGCCCTTTTCGCCCACTTGAACGCGGCCCGTCTCGGGAAGCGGCTGCGCTGTCTTCTCGGAATAGCCGGCGCGCATCCAGACCCTTTTGAAATCTCGGAAGCTGAGGCCGAGGCCGTTATCCTTGATCTCTATCTCGCCCTCGTATGAGCCGCTCGGGCGCACGATCGTGATTGTTGCTTCAGTGGCATTTGAGTCGTAGGCATTCTTGACGAGCTCCTCGACGGCCGAATAATCGTCGGGAATGAGATCACGCCCAATTAGTCGCTGGAGTCGAGCGCTCGCTTCGAAGTAGAGAAGGTCGTCGGGCTTGCCGGAGGTCATGCCAGGGGTCTCCTCATGACTAGGATTGACTCCCTGAGGCCATTCCAGTCGATGCGCCGGCGCGGCATCTCGCGGCCCACGAGAATCGCATCGACCGCTAGTCCAATCTTCCGCGCCAGCGCGCCGACCCAAAGGTCCGTTGCGACGGGTATCGGTCGATCGCTGTCCCCATGAACCGAATTACCCACAACCAGAAAGATACGACCGCCGGGCTTCAGCAGACGATAGCACGACTGGAGAGTTCGATGCATGTCCGCGAAGTAACCGGCGAATAGGCGCTCGCGCCAAGGTTCACCCTCCGCCGCATACTGAACGAGTCGCATAAATGGCTTGCCAAGGAGCTCGATGGTATCAGCATGCTTTGCATCGGGGAACTCCGGGAATAGGCAGCTCGGGTGACTCTGAAACGTTCTGCGTCGCTGCGCCACCATCTGCTTGGGTGACTTAAGGAAACCGAGAAGCCACTGCTCTAGCTTGTAGACCTCGGTGTAGTCGATGTTATTCAGGTATGGCGGCGAGAAGAGGATTACGTCGAAGCTCCGCTGCCCAAAAACACGATCGACGCGGCGACCGTCGCCCCTGATGATCTCGGCGGGCGTTCCCGCCCATTCGAGGCCGAGCTGGAGGTCCTCTGCTATTTCGGCCCACGACCTTTCGATCTCCTCGTCAACAGTCGTCTCACGATCGCGCAGCACGAATCGGAGCGCCCGTCCGTCCTTCCTCAGGTTGAACACGCGCTCCGCGCCCGAGGCCAGTCCAAGCAGAAGGGCCCGAACCTCGGGACGACGATGAGCCGCGATCTGAACCTTGTCACGCAGATCTAGGATACGGCGGAGGTCAGATTTCGCGATGTACTTCTCATTTGCGAAGGTCGACAAGGCCGGAAGCGACGGCTTGTGCCTCAGCCTCATGCCATTCGTTGACACGGCAGCGGCGCGAAGTAGGAAGGCTGGGTCGTATCTGTGCCATCCCAGCTTGGTCGAGCTGACGAAGTGCATGTACGGGTTCACTTCGACGCCGCATACTCGGGCCTTTCGGAATCCGGACGCCGCTACGAACCGCTGTGCGGCCAGCAATGAAGTGCCAACGCCGCAAAAAGGGTCGAGGAAGGCAAAGGTGCGTCCCACACTTGGCGCATAGTTCGCCAGGAGCCAGCTCACGAGGCCTTCGCCAAAGCCTTCCTTGAAGTTGTACCAGCGGTGAATCGGACTGTCCAAGTTCGACTGAAAGCCGAGGAATGGCTTTAGGTCCGAAGCACGGTTCTCGACTGGAAACGCGCGGTTGAGAACGTCCGCGTCGGCGATAACGTCGGCGAGTGTTGCGCCTGCCTTTGGGCTCACTCGGAATACCGGACCGTGAAGCCCAACCGCTTGAGCCGGCTGACGGCATAGTGTGCGGTGAAGTCAGCCGGCGTGACGCGCGGCGCGGACGACTGGATCGCGTTCGCGGCCGCCCTGAGGATCTGCTTTACGGGAACTTCTTTCCCCTCCACCACGACACTCCACTTCTGGATTCGCTTTGGAGTGGTGTGCTTACTGGCACGCACGACGTCGGCGCGCGTAACCGCCTCCAACCGAGCATGAGCCATGGACGAACCCCTTGAGCAAGTCCAACCATGTTAACGACTTTTTCTACTTTTTTCTACCCTTTCACTTTTGTTTCTTGACGCAGCACGGGGCTGGGGTTAAGTCGCTTCCTCGAAGTCGACCGTTACTTCGGTGACTCGGTAGAGCCGCCGGCGGTCCACTCGGGCCACGGCGGGATCTAAAGAAGACGACGTTCTTGCCAGTTCCCAATGCCGACTTGCCCAGAAGGTCATCAAAGGCACGCTCTCTACTCAGTTCCGCCAGATACTGAGTCGGCGCGTGTTCGACGCTGGTCGGGGCGACGTTGTAGTACGGACCTCACGGCTCGGCTAGGCTGACGCCGAAATGGGCGACGCTCGGCGCGTCTACGTGGACGACGAAGCGGCCGCACATTAGGCTTACGGCGTTCCCTGTAGGCCTGTCGGACCTTGTGTGCCCGACAGTGCTGGTGCGGCAGGCGGCGCGCCTGATGGCGCTTGCTGATTTGCTGGTAGCGGCGCGTTACTCTGAGTGACTGGCGCGGTCGCGCCCGCCGGCGGCGCGGAAGGAGTCGGCGCCGGATCGAACACGGTCTCGATTTTCTCGTCTTTGGCCTGTTTTGCGTAGTCGGCCTCCATCTCCGCTAGCCGGTCACTCATCGTCACCCCACTCGGAGTGCCCGTCAGCGTATGGATGAGCGGACGAACCGATGTCTCGTAAGAGGATCTGAAATCATCTCCCAAGCCTCTGCAGTCGATGTACAGATAGCCGGGCGGCCGGATTTTGAGATGGTCTTGAGGGCTCCCCGCAGCGACTCCGATTGTGCCCTTCATAAGGTACGAGTGAGCGATGCCGTGTCGCACAAGCTGATAAATGCATTGCCCCTGTGCTTCGCTGTTGGGCCGCCCTAGGTACAGGTAATTGGCCCAATAGCTCTTGAAGTATTTGCTACCCTTGTAGGGGTCGAAGCGCGAGAGGCTGAGCAACGCGCCCAGCAACTCTACCGCCGAGAATACGGTCATGAGGACGGGAAAACCGACCTCGATCGTCTTCATGCGTTCGAGATCACTGAAGACGTAATTCTCGATATTGAGTTCGAGGAAAGCCTCGAGGTCGGACATGGGTAGTGCCTCCTGGAATAGGCTCCGTTTCGATTGCCGGTTCGGCGCGACGCGCCCGCCAGGCGATGACATCATGAATGACGTGCTTTACGATGCCGGTCGCGAAAACACGAGAACCCTCGGGATCGGCCCCGGCGGCCCTCGTCGATTGCCCCGACGCTTCGCCGGGCCGCCGCCCATACCATACCACGCCCAGAGGACGACCTAGACGGTGTCGGTTTGGGCCCCAGCTTGAGAGCCAGGTTGGTCGTAGTCAATTGTGGGACTCGCCGCGGCGCGGCTTCGCCCGCTATCGACAACCGTATCCAATGACGGCTCGCGGGTCAAGCGCCGCGCCCGCGGACCCCGCGCCGCCTTCGTTCATGGCTCTCATCTCTGCGTTACGGGCGGTTGCCGCACTGCGGTTTTCTCTAGCGGCCGGTGTGCCTCGCTGCGCCGCTTTGCGACGCCGGAATCTCACCGAAATACGGCGTGATGCCGCTCAGGCCCTGACAAGCCCCTGGCGCCCAGCGCACCCAGCTCGTGCGGGGCGCCAACCTTAGAATTTCCATCGGAGACCACCGCGGCGGACGCGCTGGTTCGGGCTGCCTCTAGCTCGTTGGGGGGGAGAAAAAGCATAGAGGCGCTTGATGCGGCTCGGCGCGTTATACGGGACATGGGATGTTTCTTGGGGTAGTGCGGTTGTCGGCGCGGTCTTGAGCCAGAGGCGAATGCAAGCGGTGCAGCAGGTGTGGCGAGGCCGAAGGCCGACGACGCAGCCGGCTGCGCACTAGCTTGCACCCTGGGCAATCCTGAGGACGTGACTGCGGAAGTATGGCACACCGAGCCCCGGAGATGGCGGATACGATGATGGCCTACCGTCGCCTGGCGCGGGCGACCGGGGCTAAATTGCGGGGCGGGCTGGTCGGGCGGATGAGTCGGCATGAGCGGGTCGCTACGCAACGGAGGAACGGGTGATGACTCCACGAGTCGAGCGCATCGAGGCGGAACTCCTCGACTTGCCAACCGAGGACCGGGCAAGGATCGCTGAGCGACTGATCGCCAGTCTCGATCAGGACGCCGAGTCGGACACCGCCTGGCGAGCGGAAGTCGAGCGTCGACTGGCTGACCTGGACGGCGGGACCGTGGGCACCGTCTCGCTCGACGAGACCATTAGCGAGATTGAACGCTCGCTTTGATCGGCGCAGCCAACGTGGCAGACGTTCGGCTGCATCCACAAGCACGCGCCGAGCTAATAGAGGCGGTGCGATTCTATGAGAGTCGTGCCCGCTCGCTCGGCCGCGAGTTCCTCGCCGAAGTACGACAGGTCAGCAGTCTGCTCCGTGACCATCCAGAAGCTGGCGCACCCTACACGGGCAGCACGAGACGCCTAATCCTCCGCCGGTTTCCCTATACGATCATCTACACCTACCGTGACGCACAGATAGTCGTGCTTGCCGTCGCGCACCAGCGCCGCCGCCCGGGCTACTGGCAGGCGCGCGCTCCGACGCGGTGACCTCGCCGCCGCACGCCAGCGTGACGGCCGCAGGTCCGATCCACTTTTCACGGACGCTCGCGTGTCTCTTGGGTCCCACTCCAACAGATACCATGACGACCGACAACCTGCTCGCCACGCAAGACCCGACCCGGCTGTGCACGCAGCGCGAGGCCGCCGCGTACCTTGCCGTATCGCCGCGGTATCTCCGCGAGTCTGCGTGCCCGAAGATTCTCTTGCCCGGGACCGGCGCGAAGGGAAAGCCGATCGTGCGTTACGATCCAAGCGAGGTGCGCGTGTGGGCGGATCAGCGGCGGACAAGCCGTAGCTCGCGAAGGACGGTCTAATGGTCTATCGGCGACAGCGCCGTCCCCACTGGTTCGTGTCTGTGCCCACATCGCACGGTTGGTGCAAGCGTTCGACCGGCACGTCGCACAAGCCGACGGCGCGCGCGATGGAGCGGATGCTCGCCGAGCTCGGGGCGACGGGTCGCCGGGAGTGGGACTTTCTCGACCGCGTCGCCGACGGCTCGCTCGAACTGGCCGTCCTCTACGACGCGTGGTCACGCGACGATCTCGGCGGGCTGCGTCACCGCATTGACGACGTTGATTTGACGTTGCATATCGCCGGCTGGCAGGCATGGCTCCGCGATCGCGTCGGGCCCACATCGCGCGACCGCTACCTCGCGCATATCGCCACGCTCATGCCGGACGGCAAGCCGTTCTACCGGTCCGGGTTCACAGGACCGGCGGTGGCGCAGTGGTTAGCGACTCGCGTCACACTCGTGAGGAAGCGGCGTCCGGCGGCGACGGGCTCACGCCGGCGAGAGGATCCAGCCCCGGTGCCCGCGTCCGGGCCCACCAAGCGCCGCTACCTGGCTGCCGTGAGGTCCTTCGCGAGATACCTCGTCGAGGTCGGTGTACTCGAGGCCAATCCGCTCCGCGATATTCAGGCGCCTCGGCCGAACGCACCTCGGTGCTCATTTCTGGAGCTGCCCGACGTCCTTCGTCTGGTCGAGGGCGCGACGGGACCCTATCCTGCGATCTTCGCGCTCGCGTACGGCGCGGGGCTCGAGATCTCCGCGATCCTGTCGCTCGTCGAGACCGACGTCGACCTCCGAGAACACCAGGTGCGTGCCCGCGGCACGAAGGCGTGGACGCGCGATCGAATGGCCCTTGTCGCCGATTGGGCATGGCTTCATGTCGAGCGCCACCTCCGGGCGGTCTTGCCGGGCGAGCGCGTCTTCCGCGGAGTGCATCGGTGGGCCGCCGGCGACATGCACCGCGAGCGCTGCCGCGCACTCGGGCTCACGGGCTACAGGCTGCACGACGCGCGGCACCACTGGGCCGTCCGTATGATCCGCGCCGGGATGCCCCTCGAGCTTGTGGCTCGGCAGCTCGGGCACCGTGATGTCGTGATGGTGGCTCGCGTCTACGGCCGCTTCGTCCCGACGACGGTCGAGCGGCACAGGTGGGAGCGGGCCGCTTCAACTCTCGATCGCGAGAAATGGCCGACTCTTGGTACCCTGGGTGGTACCGCGATCGCAGGCCCGGCGGCGGAAGCGGCGCGCGGGCCCAGCGTAACTCCCGCGATTCCACCAGATTATCGGAGTAGCAGGGGCGGGACTCGAACCCGCGACCCCGGCATTATGAGTGCCGTGCTCTAACCAGCTGAGCTACCCTGCCCTTAACTTCGGCGTCGCAAGCTAGTCCCACCCCGCCACCCCCGACAACCCGACCGAGCGCCCCCCACCATGCTCACCTTCGACGAAGCACAGGTCCGGGCCGTCCTCCGCTACGACACTCTCATCCCCGCCATGGCCGAGGCCCTCACCGACCTCGCCGCCGGCCGCGCCTCCCAGCCCGTCCGCACCATCCTCCCCGTCCCGGAATACTCGGGACTACTCGGCGTCATGCCCGCCATCTATCGCGACGTCATGGGCGCCAAGCTCGTCACCCTCTACCCCGCAAATGCGGAGCGGCGCCTCCCCACTCACCAGGCCACCATCCAGCTCTTTCACACCAGCAACGGCCAGCCCCTCGCCATACTCGACGGCCGCCTTATCACCGAGATGCGCACCGCCGCCATCTCCGCCCTCGCCGTCAGCCACCTCGCCTCCCCCAACGCCCACACCCTCGCCATCATCGGCAGCGGCGTCCAGGCACGGGCCCACGCCGCCGCCCTCCACTCCGTCCGCCTCTTCGATACTATCCGCCTCTGGAGCCGCACCGCCGCCCACGCGAAGCGGTGTGCGAAAGACATCGGTGCGACCGTCGCCAAGACGGCGGAAGCAGCCGTCCGCGGCGCTGATGTCGTCGTCACGGTCACCCACGCCCCCACCCCGGTCGTGCTCGGGGAATGGCTCCTCGACTCGGCCTGCGTCATCGCCGTGGGGGCCGTCGGCCCCGACCGCCGCGAGCTCGACACGGACGCCATGCGGGGCTCCATCATCGTCGACTCGCGCGATGCCGCCCTCCAGGAATCCGGCGACATCCTCCTCGCCAACGCCCGCATCTACGGCGAGCTCGGAGAGGTCCTCACCCGCAGCATCCCCCGCCCCACCCGCGGCCCCATCGTCTTCAAGTCGCTCGGCCTCGCCATCGAAGACATCGCCGCCGCCCGCCTCGTGTACGAGGCGTACCGCTAGCGCGCCACCGTCTCTGCCTCAAACGCAATGAGGCGCCCCCATCGGGAGCGCCTCATTACAGACACGGGATTTGACGCGAAGCGCAAATCCCATCTTCCATGTAGTCGAAACTTGTGAGACCAATAGCGGGGGCGGGATTTGAACCCGCGACCTTCGGGTTATGAGCCC
>PLLD01000279.1 GCA_003141205.1 Gemmatimonadota bacterium | reverse complement strand
CATGCTGGAGCCCGGACCCCTTCCGAGCGTCGAAACGCCGCTGCACTCGCTCCTCCCGCACCGCGTCATCGCGCACACGCACGACGTCGCGACGATGAGCCTCACCAATCTGAGTGACGCCGTGGCGGAGCGGCTGGTCGCCGAATTGTTCGCCGGGGAGATCGTGTACGTGCCATACGTACGCCCGGGGTTCCCGCTGGCTCGGGCGGTGAGCGACATCGTCGATGGGCTGCCCTCCGGGGCGATCGGGCTCGCGCTCGCGCATCACGGCCTGATCGCGTGGGCGGACGATGTGCGCGAGTGCTACACGCGTCTGCTCCGTGCCGTGAATGGCATCGAGGACTACCTGGCGACCAGGCGGCTCGGCTCGACGGGGGTGGGACCCGTATCGTCTCCGATCCCATCGGCCGATGTGCGCAGGCGCTGCGCGGAGGTCGTACTACCTGCCGTCCGCGGCGTCCTGGGACTCACGGATCGTGTCATCCTGCATTTCGATGACGCCGACGACGTGCTCTCCGCGCTTTCGGACCAGCGTATGCCGGCGCGCGTCCGTCGGGGCATGGCGACGCCCGAGCACATCCTGCGTGCCGGCCGGCTACCCGCGTGGCTTGACCTCGATACGACTGCGTCCACGGACTCGATGGCCGATGCCGTCCGGACTCAGCTCGCCGCGCAACGGAAGGAATACGAGGCCTATCACGCACGGTACGCGGCGGACGGCGAGCGTCCGCTCGACGATTGGGCCAAGGTCGTGCTCGTCCCGGGGATCGGGATGATCACGGCGTCCCGGGATAAGCGGGGCGCCGTCACGGCCAATCTGTGCTATCGCGCCGTGCTCGAGGCGATGGCGAACGCGGATGCGATCGACGCGTTCCAGTTCATTCCCGAGGCGGAGGTGTTCGAGTTCGAGCACTGGCCGCTCGAGCGGCGCAAGATCGACGAGCAGGACGCGAAGGAGCGCGCATCCTTGCTGCTCCCCCGCCACGTCGCGGTCATCATCGGAGCGGGCAGCGGCATCGGAAAGGCAGCCGCTCGGCGATTCGCGGAGGAAGGTGCGCACGTCGTCGTGGCCGATCTCGATGGCCCAGCCGCGAAGGTGGTCGCGACCGAGATCGGAGCGGCATTCCCGGGCCGCGCAATGGGTGTCGCGGTCGACGTCAGGGACGATGCGAGCCTGGCCGATCTGATTCGGCAGACCGTCTTCGCGTTCGGCGGACTCGATTGTCTGTTTTACACCGCGGGGCAGGCGCCACGATTCGCGGGCGTAACCGACGTTCGGCGGGAGGATCTCCAGCACCAGCTCAACGTCCATTACATCGGTGCGGTTCTGGCAATGGGTGCGGCCGCGTCGGTGATGCGATCCCAGCGACGCGGTGGATCGATCGTGGCCTCGGTGTCGAAGGCCGCGCTTGCCCCGGGGCGGGACGCCGCCGCCTATGGCGGGAGCAAGGCAGCGCTACTGCAGGCGATGCGCGTCGCCGCGGTGGAGCTGGGCGGCGACGGCATTCGGGTCAACGCCATCAATGCCGACCAGATCGAGACGCCGCTATTCATGCGGTTCGTCGAGGAGCGGGCGGCGAATCGTGGCGTGTCGGCGCAGGATCAATTGGAGTCGTACCGACGGCGCAACGTCATGGGGGTATCGCTCATTCCGGCCGAGATGGTGGCCGACATCGCTGCGTTGCTGGCGAGCGAGCGGTTCCGCTATACGACGGGAGACATCATCACGATCGACGGCGGTCTCCCCGAGGCGTTCCCGCGCTGAGTGCGCCGCGGGTCAACGGCGCATGTCAGCGGTGCTTCTTGTGTTCGGGCTGATTCGGGTCGCCTCGCGCGGGCTCTCCGCCTGTGATCTGTTCAAGGGGCGGCGCGGCCATCGATCCCCGGACTCTCCGAAGTCATGTTACATCAACGGCTACCATCAGAGAGCGGGCGACCGGACTCGAACCGGCGACGTCCAGCTTGGGAAGCTGGCATTCTACCAACTGAATTACGCCCGCAAGACCATACTCCCATCCAATCTACCGCGAACTGACATGCTCGTCAGAACTCGCGCCGCTTCATCTCCTTGAAGAACTTCCGCAAGTCCTCGCTGTCTTCCTGCGGCGGCTCCAGTGGCAGCGTCGCGTCATACTTCCGCGCCGGCGGAAGGGGCTTCAACGCCTTCGCCGCGTTCTTCTTCGCCAAGGCCAACAGCTTCTTATCGTCCATTCGATCCCTCCCCCACGCCAACTACTGCTATAATAATCTACTTCGTCGAGAGCTAGATACGCACGTCACGTAGCGAGGCCAGTCGATGACGGCGATAGCCCCGAGCAGCGGCCGTGCGGCGGCGATGACAGTTGGCGCACCGGACATCGCACTTGGCTATCTCGGCCAGCAGCAGGGCCCGACTGCAACCGACGGTGATCAGACTGTCGACATCGGCCCGCTTTTCACCTCGCACATGATCAAATTCTAACACGATCGGGTCCGGCTCGCCGCAATCGACACACGGTCGCGAGAGGTTGCGGCCGAACGCTGCCACGGGCAAGGTCTCCCGACAGATTGTGCATCGCTTCGACATCCTTGCCGCGTTAGGATGTAAAACCGCCCCGGGCATCGACGACGCTCGGAGCGCAATCATGTTAGTGCGAACCCTCTCGAACTCGGGGGGGAAAAGAGCCACAGGTCGGAATCGAACCGACGACCTACGCATTACGAATGCGCCGCTCTACCGACTGAGCTACTGTGGCGACCGCTCAAATGTATGCCCTGGCGCGGACTCGAACCGCGACGCCTTTCGGCACCACCCCCTCAAGATGGCGTGTCTACCAATTTCACCACCAGGGCACTCTTCGTACGGGACTGACGGGGTTCGAACCCGCGACCTCCGGTGTGACAGACCGGCACTCTAACCAGCTGAGCTACAGTCCCCTCTACTCCCAACTCTCTCCTCTCTCGTACACCCTCATAGCGCCAACGGGAATCGAACCCGTCTCTCCACCTTGAAAGGGTGACGTCCTAACCGATAGACGATGGCGCCATCGTCCCCTGCCGCTCTCTACTCTCTCCTTTCTCCCGTCCGATTCCCAAGTAGCGGTAACGGGATTCGAACCCGTGTTTGAGCCTTGAGAGGGCTCCGTCCTAGTCCCCTAGACGATACCGCCGTGCGCAGCACTGCTCTCCTCTCTACCTCTCTCCTTTCTCCTTTCTCCTTTCTCGCCAACAGGCGCGGAGGGACTTGAACCCCCAACCGCTGGTTTTGGAGACCAGTGCTCTACCAGTTGAGCTACGCGCCTACTGTCCGCGCCCCATCCCATCACTGCGAGAGGGTGACTGATGGGAATTGAACCCACAACCCCCGGAGCCACAGTCCGG
>PLLD01000014.1 GCA_003141205.1 Gemmatimonadota bacterium | reverse complement strand
ATACCGTGTGCTCTTTACCCGCTGCGGCCCTACCGCGCCTACGGTGGTCGCCCATGGGATCGGCGCTTGCATGAGTATCTGGCAGCTCGGAGGATACCAACGTGAATACTCGATTGATAATCCTGCAGGGATCGGTGGCTCTCATGGCCGCGACAGGCGTATTCGCGCCGCGGCTGATCGCGGACCCGCCGGCGCGAGTGGGGCGCCTCAATTATCTGGATGGAGCCGTGTCATTCCGTCCAGCGTCAATCGATGATTGGGCCGCAGCGGAGCCCAACCGCACGATAACCACGGGCGATCGGCTGTGGACGGATGTGAACTCGCGGGCCGAGCTGCACGTCGGCTCGTCGGCCGTCCGTCTCGGCGCGCAGACCGAGTTCGATATCGTCAACCTGGACGACCAGATCTTTCAGGCGCGCCTCGCGCAGGGATCGGTGACTCTGCGGATTCGGAGCGTCGAGGGAGGCGAAGTCGACGAGCTCGACACGCCAAACGGCGCGATCACGTTCGGAGCGGCCGGGGAGTATCGCGTCGATGTCGACGAGAGCGGCAGCCGGTCGAGACTGACGGTCTGGTCGGGCGGCGCAGAAGTGACGTCGGCCGGATCGTCCTTTCAGGTCAATCCGCATCAGGTGGCCACCGTCAACGGCACCGACGCGCCGACCTACGACTTGACCGATGCGGGCGCATACGATGACTGGGACACCTGGTGCATCACGCGCGACCGCCGCGAAGATGCGTCGAAGTCCGCGGAGTACGTATCGCGCGAAATGCCCGGGTATGAAGATCTGGACGAGTACGGACACTGGACGGTGATGGCCCAGTATGGGAACGTGTGGGTCCCGGACCACGTTGAAGCGGGGTGGGCCCCCTATCACACGGGGCATTGGGTGTGGGTGGATCCGTGGGGATGGACGTGGGTGGACTCGGCGCCGTGGGGCTACGCCCCGTATCACTATGGCCGGTGGGCGTACGCGGGAGGCGCATGGGTGTGGGCGCCAGGTAACCCGGCGCCGCGCGGAGGGGTCATCGTGGTTGTGCGCAGGCGCCCCGTATTCGCCCCGGCGCTAGTCGCCTTCGTGGGAGGACCTGGCTGGAGCGTATCGGTCGGGGTTGGCGGTGGGGAAGCCGTTGCGTGGGTACCGCTGGGGCCGGGCGAGGTCTATCGCCCCGCATACACGGCGAGCCCGACGTACGTGCGCCAGGTCAACGTCACGAACGTGACCAACGTGACGAACATTACCAATGTCACGAACGTCACCAACGTCACCAATTACCGGAACGCGAACGCACCGGGCGGTGTGACGGCCGTGTCGAGAACCACGGTTGCGAGCGGTCAGTCCGTTGCGCGATCGGCGGTGCCGGTTTCGCGTGAGCAGTTGGCGACGGCTCGAGTTGTCGGCGCCGCACCATCGGTGGTGCCCACGCAGGCTGGTGTCGTCGGCGGTTCCCAGGCTCGGACCGCGGGGCCGAGCGCGCGGCCGCCCGCCGCTGTGATGAATCGGGCGGTCGTCGCCCGGACGCCCCCGCCACCTGCGGCGGTTCCGTTCGCGCGGCAGCAATCGCTCCTGGCGACGAATGCGGGTCGCCCTCTCGCCGCGACACAAATGACGCAGGCTCGTCAGACCACGACGGCATCGGATCGGACTGACGGGCTTGTCGTCAAACCAGCCGGGACTCTTCTCGCGGCGGGGCGTGCCGGGCTGACGCCCGCGCGGCCCGGGATCGCCGCGGTGACTCCCGTCCGCGGCGCGACATCCACTGGATACGTGCAGCCGAAGGCACCTGCGGGGCCGCCGGTGGCACAACCGGTGGTGCAGCCGCTCGCAGCCAGGGGATCGGTGCCGGCGCCGCCGCCGGCCGCACAGCCCCTTGCCGCGAAGGCATCGGTGCCGGCGCCGCCACCTGCGGGTCCAGTCCAGTCCGGAGGACGGCCGCCCGTGGCCGCGACCCCACGTACCAGCCCGCAACCGCCCCTCGCGGCAGCGGGACCACCATCCGGCAACGGGACGGTTCAGGGAGCCCGCGTCAGGCGGGTGCCGACTCCGCCCGGCGCGGTCGGCGGGAGCGTCGCACAGCCGGCCGGAGGGGGCGCGCCACCGGCCAATGGGAAGCCAGTGGGCGTTGCACAGCCTCCGCTCGCGGCGGGTCATAGGGTGGGAACGTCGGGCCAGGGTGTCGGCACCGGCACCGGCGGGGCGCCGCGGGGCGCCACGGGGAAGCCGGCGGTGTTGGTACGGAAGGGGGACTCAGCCAAGGGGCCCCCTCTCAAGGAACATCCGGCGGCGCCGCCGAAAGAGCAGCCAAAGTGACACGTATTTTGGCAGGGCGCGCTCGGGATCGCGCGGCACTACGTGGGGATTAGTAGGGTATATACACTGTGTGCGTGGCCGGCAGCACGGCGGCCGAGAGTGCTGGAGAGGGAGGTCGTATGATTGGAATGGTGGCAGTCGCATTGATGACAGGCATCGGGGCCGCGCGTGGCTCGACGACGCCCGCGGTAGACTCGCTCGCACCGGCGGCGACTTCGCCGCCGACTTCGCCGGCGACCGTTGCCGGAGCGCCCGACGACCCGGTGGTACGAGTCACGGT
>PLLD01000300.1 GCA_003141205.1 Gemmatimonadota bacterium | reverse complement strand
TTCGAATCCCGCCCTGTCCGTGAGGTGTCGCAACAACTTAGACACGCCATTAGCAGTATGGCACGTATCGTTAGCCGTGGCCCCTCACCTGGGTCCATCTCCGCATCCCAGTCCAGCAATCGGCACACTCGCGTGGATTCACGCGCGACCGCGAACAATGGGCTCACCCCAAATGGCTCGTCACCGCGGCCGCCGACAGGTGCACTAATAACGTGCTCGGCGACTTACGTGCCGGCGTGATCCGCCAGGTACGTCCGCGCCTCGGCCAGCTCCGGCAGATCCCGGTCGGCGCGACGGAGAAGCCGCAGCAAATCCTCGTAATGCTGCCGCGCAACGGCCGTCTCGCCGGCCGCCTGAGCAGCCCGAGCGGCGCCGAGTAACGTGCGCAGACGGTTCGGCTCCCGCGCGAGCGCGCGCTCGAAGGATGCGCGAGCGAGCGCGGGGCGGCCGGCGGCGTAGAGCAGATCACCCTGCAGCGCGCGCGCCGAAACGACCGGCGCTGGAATGGCCGGACTCTTGAGGGTGCCGTCCTCCATCTCGGCTGCCCGCGCCGCAAGCTCCACGGCTGTCGTATCGCGCCCCTCGGCGTGTGCCAACAAGGCGCCGACTTCGAGACGCGCGACATCCACCGTGCGAGCCCAATAGTCCTGACCCCGCGCGTCGAGATCGGTGCCAATCGCTGCGAGCGCTACGGAATCCGCGCGCGCCGCCGCGAGGTCGCCGGTATGGATGGCACCGATCGCCCGTGTGCCATAGGTGATCGCTTCCGCCTCCCGATGGTCAGGGGCCGCACGAACGACGAGATGCGCCGCGTCGACCCACCGCTCGCGCTCGGCTGCGTATCGCGCCGGAATCTCCGCAAGCGCGTGATCGCCAGCCGCCGAAGATGCCGGCACGGTCGCTGTCACCTGCGCCGCGTCGGTGACGACGCGCGCCGCCTCGCGCTCGCGACCCTGCTGGAGATAGGCGTAGATCAGGTAGTTCATGCAGTGCAGCCGCTCACTCCACGCACCGCCCAGGTGCCGCGCGCGCTCATACGCGCGGGCGGCCGCAGCCGCGCGTATGTTCGAAGCGATCGACTCGTCCCAGAGGCCGAGCAGCGTGAAAATGTGCGATGGCATGTGCAGCGCGTGCGGTATTGCCGGGGCGATGCGCGCATAGGCGCGCGCCGCCGGCAGTCCGCGCGTGGCCAGCGATGGTGTGTCGTAGGCGTGAATGATGTAGTGCGCTATCCCCGAGTGCAGCGGCGCGCGGGCGAACAGCGCCTCCAGCGTCGCGCCGACCGCACGCTGCTCGGACTCTGTGGTATCTCGTCGCGGGCCAGCGGCCAGACGGCCGAGGGTCGCGAGCGCGGCGAACACGCGTGCCTCGGTATCAGCCGGGTACCGCGCCGCGAGGACGCGCATGGCATGCTCGTACGCCGCGATGCGGGTTCGGTGGCTCGGGCCGGCCATGTCGTCGTAGTACGCGCCGATCGCGCCGAGGTAGTCGCGCTCGCGGGTGGTGGCCAGGCCGGCTGACCTTCCTTGGGCCACGGCCGCGCGGCCGACGATCATGTCGGCGTCGGTCGGTGGATCCCACAGCGGGTGCAGCCGACTCATTGCCACGCCCCACCACGCCATCGGGCACGCCGGATCGTTCGCCGCCACCCGGCGGAACGCGGGCTCTGCTTCCTCGTACCAGAACGAGTGCAGGAGCGACACGGCGCGGTCGAAGTCCAACTGCGATCGCGCTCGGCAGCTCACGGCGAAGTGCACCCGACCGGCTCGCTCGGACGCGCGAGGTTCGCCGGCCTGCGCTCCGAGCCGCGCAGCGCAGGCCAACAGGGCGCCGTATTTCAAGACCCTCGTCGCTAATCGCGCGGTCGTTGGTCTCACCGTTCCATAATTTAGCACAACATCTTCTTCCAGACGCCATGCGATGCATCGCAGCGCGGGCAGTTACGTTCACAACTGTGCCATGGCATCGCCGCGTGACCGGAGTGGCCACAGTGTGGCTCGCCCTGCAGCTCGTGTTCGTGGGCGGCGGGTTCGTGTGCCCGATGGGCGGTGTGGGAGCCGCGCATGGCGCAGCCCCCGCTACGATGGCATCCATGCCTGACATGCCTGCGGGCCACCAACACGGGACGCCCTGCCGCTTGCCGTGGGCGCCCGCGGGGTGCTCCGCCGCCACGTCTTGCATGCCCGCGGCCGTCACGGCGGCGCCCGTCACCGTGCACCTTCCGGCGCCCGCGCCCGAGCGCGCTGCCGAGTTGGTCGTGCTCGCGCCGTTGTCGCGCACGATCGCGCCCGATTTTCCACCCCCCAGAGCCTAGTCGCGCCCACCTGTTCGTCTTGGTGATCCGCGTTGCGCCATCCCACTCGGTGGGATGACGGCGCGGAACCGGGCACGCCGTTCGGCGTGACCGCGCGCGACTTCCTGCTCTGGAGTCCCCATGTTCGCCTTTGGTATCATCATCGCTACCGCCCTGCGCACGTCGGCATCGGTGGATACGACGACGCTCGATTCGTTGATTGCGCTGGCCCAGCGCCGGAACCCCGACGTGCGCGCGGCGACCGCTCGGGTGGATGCGGCGTCGGCTCGAATAGGCCCGGCAGGCGCGCGGCCTGATCCGATGCTCATGGTCGGCGTGCAGGATGAACAG
>PLLD01000239.1 GCA_003141205.1 Gemmatimonadota bacterium | reverse complement strand
GCGACCCCATCGGCGACCGGTGCGTCCGGCGGAGGCACGTCCGCGCCGGCAGCGCAGCCTGAAACGCTCGTCGTGAACACGGCACAGGCGGTGTTCCGGTTCACCAACATCGGGGCCGCGCCCCTCACCATCACGCTCCGTGACTACCCGGCGCGCGCCCCGGGGACATCCGGGATGGTGACGCTGGCGCACGACCACGCCCCATTGCTGCGCTACGTCGTGGTCAGCGGGCAGGACACCCTCGCGCTCGACCGCACCGTTTTCCAGGGCACGGTGACGTACCTGGCGGATAGCACGCCGCTCGTCACCTTTGCGGGATCGGCCGGTGGGGCGCCGGTGACGATCCGCTACTCCTTGTCGCGCATCGGATACCTCTCGCGCGTGCAGGGCACGATCGGGGGTGCTGCGCTGCGCGGCACCGCCCCCGCGTATCTGCTGATCGCGCTCCCCGGCGGACTCAACTCGAATGAATCCGACACGCTCGACGACCAGAGGCACCTCGCGTATTCCGTCAAGCCGACGCACGAGGATGCGACGAGCACGGCCTTCGCCAAGCTCGATCCCGGGGAAGAGAAGCTCATCCCGGGTCCTGTGACGTGGGCGGTCGCCAAGAGCAAATACTTTCTGCTCGGCATCCTGGCTCCCGCGAGCGGGGTGCCGACATTCGCGGAAGTGCATCTCGTCGGGGGTGCGCGCACATCCAAGGTCGTCTCGCAAGCCCAGGCCACCGTGGTCCAGGCGCTGGCCGCGCGGACGAACGGGGCGGACAGTGCAACCTTCGCGTTCGACCTGTATGCGGGACCGCAGGCGTGGCGACAGCTGCACGCGGTCGGCGCGAACCGCGACTTCGACGACGTCAACCCGTACGGGGGATTCCTGCACCCGGTGCTGCAGCCGTTCGCCGCGGTGATCCTCCAGACGATCATCTGGATGCGCGACCACCTCAAGCTCAGTTACGGGTGGGTGCTCATCATCTTCGGGGTGTTGATCCGCTTCCTCCTCTGGCCACTCAACCAGCGTGCGATGCGGACGAGTCTCAAGATGCAAGTGCTGCAGCCCGAGCTGCAGGCCGTGCAGACGCGGTACAAGAGCGATCCGCAGAAGCTCCAGGCGGAGTTGATGAAGGTCTATCGCGAACACGACATGAGTCCGTTCAGCGCGATGTCCGGCTGCCTCCCGATGCTGCTCCCGATGCCGGTCTTTTTCACGCTGCTCTTCGTCTTTCAGAACACGATCGAGTTCCGCGGCGTCCCCTTCCTGTGGCTGCACGACATCTCGGTCAAGGACCCGTACTACATCCTGCCCCTTCTCATGGGGGCGTCGGCATTCCTGCTGTCGTGGATCGGGCTCCGGAACACGCCGCCGAATCCTCAGTCGCGGATGATGGCGTACATGTTCCCGGGGATGATGATGATATTCCTCGCCAACGTCGCGGCGGGGCTCAATCTGTATTACGCCGTGCAGAACCTGGCGGCGATTCCGCAGCAGTGGCTCATCGCGCGCGAGCGCCAGAAGCAGGGGAAGGGGAGTCCGCCGTCGAAACCGGTGCTGGAGCGGTCGAGCGGCGGATCCGGCTCGTCGTCGACGCCGACGTCGACGCCGACTACGCCGTTGCCGCGGCGGAAGCGGAAAGGCGGGTAATCTCGAGCGCGCTCGCGCGGATGCTCCACGCGAGCCCGCGCGTCGCCACGGCCCGTTCGGCCAGGCGGGCGCCGAGGAAGTAGCCGGCGCGCTCGGGGATCACGTAGCGGTCGACTGTCCGCGCTTCGTCGCTCATGCCGCCGGAGAGGTACCGGAGGCGGAGTCCCAGTCCGCGCCGGTCGAAGTCCGGGGTAAGCGCGCGCTCGATGACGGGCTCCAGCTCCCGGATGCGCGCGTACTGCCGCCGTCCGTACCCGAAGTACTCCCACGCGGCGTGTCCGGGGCTCACCGCCTGCGAGACCTGCACGGCCAGCCCTTCATTGATAATGAGCTCGCGCAGGCTGGCGCGCCGTCCCGTCTCCCAATAGGAATAGAAGCCGGAGCTCTCGGCCACGAGCTCCCGGAGCTCGGCGCGGGACGTCGGCGACGTGTAGCGGACGGCGTGTGCGATCTCGTGGGAGAGCCACAGCGGAATCAGCTCCGGGTCGAGCCCAAGACCCTGCGTGTCGGGATTCTGCACGCTGGTGAAGTGCTCGAGGCAGACGAACGCAACGCCGCGTCCCTGGACCACGAGCTCACCGGCGTTGGCGGCGCCCACGCCGACCATGAGCACGACGTCGACATCCGTGTCCGGCGCCAGGAGCTCGACGCAGCGCGCTTCGGCGGCGCGCGCGAGCGCGACCACATCGAGTCGCTCCAGCGTCGCGAGGAGATCCTGCCGGTCGGCGCTCACCGTCGAGCGGACGATCTCGCCGGCATGCGGGCTATCCGGCTCGATGACGTAGTTGTGCCAGTAGGCGTGGAGCAGGGCACGGTGAGTGTCGATGTAGCGCCCGTATGCGGCGGCGCGATCTGCAGTGTGAAGAACGGCGAGGAAATCGGGAATGAGATTGATGAGCATTCCTGCCTGGCCGAGCGCGGCGTGGGCGGTCGCGGACGCGAGATAATACGGCACCCGGTGACGCACGACAAGACGCGCAGCTTTTCTCTCCTTTCTCCGCTCTCCCTTTCTCCTTGCTATTTCCCCACGCAGAACTCGCGGAACACCCGATCGAGCACGTCGTCGATCCCGATGACGCCGACGATCTCATCGAGCGCCGCGATGGCCGAGCGAACGTGGACGGCGGCCACGATGGTGGGGATCGTTTGGGCTGCCCACGTCGTGCGGAATGAGGCGAGCTCGTGCGCGGCACGTGTGAGGGCGTGGTGGTGTCGCGCGCGGAGAACGACGGGCACATCGAGGGCCGGATGCTGTCTTCCGATCGCCGCGACGAGAGTATCCGCGAGCTCACTCAACCCCGCGCCGCTCTCCGCGCTCACCGACACCAGCGGTACCGCTGGGAGTGGTACCGCCGCGAGTGGTACCGCTGCGGGGATCCCGTCCCGGTCGCGCTCCGACTCCGGTGTGAAGTCGCTGTTTGTGAAGTCGCTGTTTGTGAGGTCGCTGTTTGTGAGGTCGCTGTTTGTGAGGTCGCACTTCGTGCGGACGCCGATGATCGGCGCAGTCGTGTGGGGGCGGACGCGGGCGATGGCATCGGCGACACCGGCACCGGTCTCCCCGCACGCGAGCACAGCGTGCGCGGCGCCCAGATAGGTCAGACTGACCTCGATTCCGAGCCGCTCGACCGCATCGGAGGACTCGCGCAGGCCGGCCGTGTCGACCAGGCGGATGGGTGCCGGCGCGCCTGCGGGCTCGATCACCGCCTCGATCGCATCGCGCGTGGTTCCGGGCTGGTCGGTCACGAGGGCGCGCGCGCGGCCCAGCAGCGCATTGAAGAGGGAAGACTTCCCGACGTTCGGCGCGCCCGCGATCACGGCGATGGCGCCCTCGCGTACCAGCTCGCCGGCGGCCCCCGCATCCATTAGAGACTCGAGCAGGTGCGCGGCCTGCTCGGCGGCCGTCGCCACGCGTTCGGGGGGAATTGGCCCGTCGTCCTCCTCGGGAAAATCGATGTCGTAGGCGAGGAGCGCCTCGAGCGCGACCAGCGCCTCGCGCAGCGCGTGCACCCGGCGCGACAGTCCGCCATCCAATTGATTGAGGGCCGAGCGCTGCATGGCTGCGCTGCGCGCGTCGATCAGGTCTCCGATCGCCTCGGCTTGCGCGAGGTCCATGCGGCCGTTGAGGACCGCACGCCGCGTGAATTCCCCGGGGGTTGCGGGGCGGGCGCCGGCGGCCACGAGGGCGGCGACGATCGATGTCGGAACGATCGTCCCTCCGTGGGTGGCGATCTCCACGACCGGGTCCCCCGTATACGAGCGCGGGGCATCGTAGGCGATCACGACGGGCCGGTCCAAGAGCCTGCCGGCGGCATCGACGGCGGCGCACCGGGTGGCTCGCCGAGCCGTGAGGGGCCATGGGCGCAGAACGGCGCCGGCGATCGCCATGGCCCGGGGGCCGCTGAGACGGACGAGCGCGATCGCTCCGCGCCCCGGCGGTGTCGCGAGAGCGACGATCGTGGCATCATTGATGGCGCTAGCGGCGATGGCGCTAGCGGTCGCGCGAGCTGTAGCGCTCGCAGTGGCGGCGGTTGGCGTGCTCACTCCGGAGGGCGGGAAGAGAATGAAAGAATATCAGGCGGTGATGCTTCGCCTCACGCATCACACGCGGGAGGACGAAGAATCACTCACCGATCTCCTGAATGAGCGGAGCCGCGGCGGCTGGCAGCCGACGCTCGTCGTTCAGGGGGCGGCCCCCGGCGGCGATCGACTGACGATCATGTTCGAGCGCGTGACGGTTCCGAAATAGCACGGGGGACGCCCGTGCGCGCCCTTGCATGATCCCGGGCGGGACTGGTGTCTGCCATATTGGCGTGTGCAGAGTAGCGAACTCGACATGACGTAA